>CANKTT010000029.1 GCA_947486505.1 Actinomycetota bacterium
TTCCAGGAATACTTGGAAAAAGTTAAGTCCACTAGTGACATGGATCGCTTGGCTACTGATCGTCCAAAGTCGGGTGTCTTCTTAAATCGTTATGCCATCAATCCAGTTAATGGTGAGCGACTTCAGATTTGGGCTAGCGATTATGTGCTTGCAGACTATGGAACCGGCGCAATCATGGCTGTGCCTGCGCACGACCAACGTGACCTTGATTTTGCAAAGGCATTTGATCTACCGATTCGGGTAGTTGTGGCATCCGAAACCGATCCTGCAGTTACCGGTGAAGCAACTGCGGATGATGGCGCGCACGTTAACTCTGGAAACCTGGATGGTCTTGGTAAGGCCGATGCCATTGCCAAAATCATTGCTGAACTTGAAGGCAAGAATCTTGGTAAGCCCGCCACTAACTATCGACTTCGTGACTGGTTGATATCCCGTCAACGTTTCTGGGGAACCCCGATCCCAATCATTCACTGCCCAGCCTGTGGCGAAGTTCCAGTTCCTTTGGATCAATTGCCAGTTAAGTTGCCAGACGCTGCTGGACTGGACCTAGCACCAAAGGGAACATCACCACTAGGAGCAGCTGACGAGTGGGCGAATGTCCCATGTCCAAAGTGTTCTGGCCCAGCGCGACGCGATGCCGACACTATGGACACTTTCGTTGATTCATCTTGGTACTACATGCGTTATCTCAATCCACAGTTAAGTACTGCGCCATTTGATCCAGACCAGGCCAAGAAGTGGCTTCCAGTGGACCAATACGTCGGTGGAGTTACGCACGCAATCCTGCACTTGCTTTACAGTCGATTCTTTACCAAGGTCATGTTCGACATGGGCATGGTGGATTTCGTAGAACCATTCAAGCGTTTGCTGAATCAAGGCATGGTTCAAATGGATGGTTCTGCGATGAGTAAGAGCCGCGGCAACTTAGTAAAACTAAGTGACGAATTAAACGATCATGGCGTTGATGCAATTCGCTTAGCAATGGTTTTCTCTGGCCCGCCAGAAGATGATGTTGACTGGGCGGATGTGTCACCAAGTGGTGCCAAGAAGTTCCTTGCCCGTGCATATCGTCTTGCCGGTGATGTTTCGAGTGAACCAGGTTGCGACTTTACTTCGGGTGACTTGGCGCTTCGAAAGGCAACGCACAAGGCATTAAACGATGCTCAGCTTGCAGTTGAGACTTACCGATTTAACGTTGTTGTTGCCCGCACCATGGAACTTGTTAACGTAACTCGCAAAGCTATTGATTCTGGTTGCGGTCCAACTGATCCGGCCGCTCGCGAAGCGACTGAAGCAGTTGCAATCATGCTTTCGCTGGTTGCGCCATACACAGCTGAAGAAATGTGGGATCGTCTTGGTCACCAGCCAACTGTTGCGCTAGCACCATGGCCACAGGTAGATCCAAAGCTCTTGGTTGAAGATTCAGTGCAATGTGTAATCCAGGTAAATGGAAAAATCAAAGAGCGGTTAGAGATTTCGCCAAATATCACTGAAGATGAAATGCGGGAATTGGCAATGAGCCAAACCTCAGTAATTGAAGCAATTGCTGGCCAGAACATCAAGGTTGTTGTAGTTAAGCCACCAAAGCTCGTCAACATAGTGCTCGGTTAACTTATGTCCGTTGGCATCGTTACTGACTCCACTTGTTATTTACCTGCTGAAGTTGTGACGGAACTCGGCATAGAAGTTGTGCCACTTCAGGTCATTAGCAACGGAGTTGCCTTTAATGAAGTTGGCGGCATAACAGTCGATGAAGTAGCAACCGCATTGCGCGCTGGTAAGTCAGTTACAACTTCCCGTCCTAATCCTGAAGTGTTCATTGAAGCCTTTGAGAAACTGCATAGAGCCGGACACGAATCTATAGTCAGTGCGCATTTGTCCAGTGAGTTATCTGGAACTTATGAATCTGCAGTGTTAGCAAGCCGCAAAGTGGATTTTCTTGTTGACGTGGTTGATTCCCGTGGAATTGCCATGATGCTTGGATTTGCAGTCCGAGCTGGAGCCAAGCTCGCAAACGCAGGAGGCAGTCACGCGGATGTTCTTGACGTTGTTCAACGTAAATGTGCTGGTGCATCAATCATCTTTTACGTTGACTCACTTGAGTTTCTCGAAAAAGGTGGACGCATCACAGCGATGCAGGCTCGAATGGGCGCATCCATGAATTTGAAGCCGTTACTTCGCATGATTAACGGAAAAGTTGAGCAACAAGAATTAGTCAGGTCAAGTGAAAAGTCAATCGCGCGAATGATCGAGATAGTATCGGCAGCCGCTCGGATTAAATCTGAGATTGCAGTACATCACGTCGAAGCACTCGATGCGGCGAACAGTGTTGCCCAACAGCTCAGAGAGTTAACGGGTGTTGAAACTATTTCTGTCACCTCGGCTGGGGCAGTTGTTGGAACTCATGTGGGCCCAGGCGCCTTGGCCGTCGTAGTAAGTCCACAGGTTTAGTTTCCCCACAGTCTTTTCGGCATCGGGATTTTCTGGATCCCAATTATTAAGGTCCAGTTCGTGCAAGTTTTTCGCAAAGACAAAAGTCAAATTTCTATTGCTGCATCTGATCGACTCCAAAGGTTGTTAGGTGGCAGAACCGACATGTCCGGCGCCACCGAGTCAGCACAGATTTTGGTCACACCTCCACCACAAGCCATTCGTCCAATTTTCAAGATAGTTATCGCCGCAATAGCTATTACGGCTGGCTTAGTTTGGCTAAACCGCCCTGTATCTGTCGCGGTGCCAGAGACTGCGAGCCCGGGCATTCCAATCACCAGTAACGGTAATGTCCCGACTTCCAGTGCGGGCTTTGATCAAATAGTTGTTGACGTAAAGGGCGATGTCTTAACGCCAGGACTTGTCACACTTCCAGCTGGCTCACGAGTTGCAGATGCAATCGCCGCGGCTGGAGGTGTAATTCCCAGTGCCAACGTGACATCACTTAACTTGGCTGAACGGTTATCAGATGGGCAGATGATTTTCATTGGCAATACGCAATCTCAAGAGCTAAGTTCTGATTCACGCATAGACATAAACCTTGCTAGCGAAACTGAATTAGATTCCTTACCTGGCGTTGGTCCAGTAATGGCAGGAAGAATTATTGCTTGGCGAGAATCTAATCAAAGATTTCATTCCATTGAAGAGTTACAAGAAATACCTGGAATCGGCCCTAAAGTTTTTGCCAACTTAAAAGCACTTGTCCGAATTTAGGTGGATTTTCGACTTAGTTCTTTAGCACTAGCCACTTGGCTATCAACAGCAATTGTTATCACTTCGGTTGGCTTAGCCAACCCGGTTTGGGTGAGCGCAATGTGCGCAACTTTTGTGTTAGTTGCGCGAGCTTTTATTCGTAGGTTTTCACAAAATCATTTAGAGACCAAGACTTTGCTGTTGATGATTTTGCTAGGAACTCTGCTGGGCACTGCGATTTCAGTGATTCGGATTCTGCCGCTAGCGACCGGCCCAATTGCTCAAGCTAGCCAATCCAATTCAGTTATTTCGGGAATCGCAACGATTACGTCAGATCCCGTGGTTACTCAGGGTAAAGATGCCTTGGACTGGAATGAACAAAAGCTATTGCGGATTGCAATCCGTATTGATTCAGTAACTACTGATGGTGAAACGTTTGTGGTTAGTTCGCCAGTCTTGACGTTCATTACTGACCCTGAGTTAACGTCAATCGTTAAGGAATATATTCCTGGCCAGAGAATCAAGTTTTCGGCAAAACTTTCAGCAGCCCCAATCGGAAAACCGTTTGCTGGATATCTCAAGCTATTAGACCTGCCAGTTCTCGTTGAGTCCGCGCCTCGATATCAAATGGTGGCATCGAAATTGCGGGTGGGGTTACATGAATCATTACGACTCAGCCCTGAATCCGCCCAAGGTCTAGTGCCAGGACTTGCCTTAGGGGACAGTTCTGCAATTAAGCCTGAACTAGCCGAGCAAATGAAGGCAGCCGGACTGACGCACTTGATTGCAGTGTCGGGAACCAATGTGACGTTACTCATCGTTGTAGTGCTGGCAATTCTCCGAAAGTTTCGCGTTAGTCGAAATTGGCAGTACATAGCAACGGTGGCTGCGCTTTTTGCGTTTGTGATTTTAGTAAGGCCGCAACCTAGTGTGCTGCGAGCAACTGTCATGGGCCTAGTTGCTTTGGCCGCCACTTACTCAAAATCGAATAGATCGCCAGTGCCAGCGATCAGCGTTGCGGTGATTGTCCTAGTGGCGATGGATCCTTGGTTGGCGGTTTCATATGGCTTTGCACTATCCGTTGCTGCCACAGCAGGCCTGATTCTTTGGGTGAATCGAATCCAAGCATTCTTAGATCGAACTATTCCCAAACGAGTCCCGCTTTGGATTATCCAAACTCTAACTGTGACTATTGCCGCTCAATTCTCGGTATTTCCAATATTGGTGGCTTTGGGTTCACCAATTTCATTGAGTTCAATTCCAGCGAATATGTTGGCAGTTCCATTGGCAGGGCCAGCCATGGTTTTGGGCTTACTCGCAGCACTAATAACTCCGGCTTCACAAGCAGCTGGAACTCTTATCGCATGGGTTGCAGGTTGCTTTGCGCAACTCATCGCCGTCATTGCCAAAGTCTGCTCTGCAATTGACTGGCTGACGATTCCTTGGCCAACTGGAAAGTTTGGAATTGTGCTGGCGCTGCTGACAGTTTCCGGTGGCGTGCAAATCGGTTTGGCTTGGCGAAAAATTTCGGCGATACAACAAGGTCAGTTGGCCTCAATGATGGCGGCAGCACTTGTTCTGTTGTGGCTAAATCCAACACTTAGCTTGCAACAGTGGCCGATCCCAAACTGGGTCATGGTTTCTTGTGATGTCGGACAAGGTGATGCAACCGTGATTCGAGTTGGACGAAATGAAGCAGTGGTAGTCGATGTCGGGGGAGATCCGAAAGCTATCAATAGATGCTTAAGTGACCTTCACATTAGAAAAATACCTGTTCTGCTACTTACACATTTCCACGCAGATCACGTCGGTGGTCTCGAAGGTGCAATTAGCGATCGTGAAATTGGCCAAATTCGAGTCAGCCCGCTTAATGATCCGCCCGCTACCACTGAGTTTGTGCAAAGTGTTCTCTCAAGTATGAAACTGGAATCAAAAGTGATGACTTACCCAGAACGCTTTGTGATCAATGACGTTTCATTTACTTGTATCTGGCCAAGTGAATTGATCATGGGTCAAGGCAGCGATGCCAATAATTCGAGCGTGGCCTTAGCAATTCAGGTAAATGGAATTTCAATCCTGCTCACTGGTGATATTGAGCCACCAGTACAAGACAAGATCGTGAAACAGCTTCCGCCAATAGATTTTGATGTAATCAAAGTTTCTCACCATGGCTCTCGCTACCAATCAAATGACTTTGCTAACTGGGCAAATGCCGAAGTCGCCTTTATTTCTGTCGGGAAAGACAACGACTACGGACACCCGGCACCAGAAACAATTTCGATGTATGAACTTTCCGGTAGCCGAGTATTTCGCACGGATCTTGAGGGTGACTTAGCGGTTTCGGTTCAAGATTCCCAGATTCGGGTGGCGACCAGACGTTAGTCAGTGGCTCGTGACATATTGAAAGCATGGCAAAAGCTTCTACAACTGATCAGGCACACGTGGTGCTTGCAGTTGGCAAAGAAGCGATTTTAGTCCAGCGCGTAATTGAAGGCGTCATGTCTTCTGCGCGTAAAGCTGATCCAGCTGCGGTTCGCCAAGACATAGTTGCCAGTAACGAAACTGCGGCTGGAGACTTAGCGAATGCCTTATCGCCATCTCTATTTGGAGAACTCACAGTAATTGTGGTGCAAGGAATTGATGGCGCGACCGATGATGTTGGCGCGATATTGTTAACCGCTATCGCTGACTTACCGGAACATGTTCGCCTAGTAATTACCCACCCTGGTGGCGTCAAAGGCAAGAAGTTATTGGACACCATTAAAAAGTCCAAAGTCCTTGAAGCCTCTTGTGGTGAATTAAGTGCAAAAGATTTGGAAGCAGCCCTAATCGCAGAATTTCGCAGACACGATCGCAAGGCAACTGCTGGCGCCATTACTGCCTTGCAGACCTCAATTGGTTCTGGCCTTGGTGAGTTGTTAGCTGCAGTATCCCAGTTATGTGCTGACACCGAAGCTGATGTTATTGATGAGGTCGAAGTGTCTAAGTACTACGCCGGCGTTGTTGGTGTGATGGGTTGGGATTTAAGTGACGCCATGTGGAATGCCAAACCGGTTGAACTACTAGAACAATTCCGCTGGGCTATGGCTAATGATTCAAGCGCGGCAGTTCCAGCAGTTTCTGCGATCAGCAGCGGTTTACGCTCATTGATCAAATACGCAAGCGCACCAGCAAACATGAGTGAAAATGAATTGGCGCCGTTGGTTGGAGTACCGCCTTGGAAGCTGCGATTCTTGCGAGCTCAAAAAGCTAAATGGCATCCGGATCAACTTGCCGCTGCAGCTCGACTGTTAGCGCTAGCTGACCGGTCAAGCAAAGGTACGGTTTATGACGTTGCAATTCCCGGCGGTCGATCCCTGGAAAATTCGCAAACTTTGTATCACATGGAAAAAGAGTTCATGGCGATCCGAGCGCCTAAAGATTAGTGATCGGCTTAGATCGCTAGCACAGATTAGAACTCCTAGAAACGCCTGGAAAGTTGCAATAAAAAAACCGCCCGAAGGCGGTTTTTTCTAAGTTTGTTTACTTCTTGGCAGCCGTTGAAGCTAGCGATGATTTGCGATTCGCTGCCTGGTTCTTGTGAATGACACCCTTTGAAGCTGCCTTGTCCAATGCGCGGCTGGCATCGCGAAGTGCTGATGCAGTTGCTGCTTCATCACCTGTGGCTAGGGCCTCGCGGAAACGGCGAACCTTGGTCTTTAGCGCGCTACGTACTGCCTTATTGCGTTCTTGGGCAGCAGCGTTCTGCAAAATACGCTTCTTCTGCGACTTGATATTGGCCACTTTTTGCCTCTTCATTTATCGGTGTTCGAACCCCTAGAGTACCTGCCAAGTACCCGAATGCTCAAATTGTGCCCAAGTGTGGGATTATGAACAAATGTCTAAGGCAATTAACCCACCTAGCCCGGGTGCCACAGACCCCAAAATTATTCGAAATTTCTGCATTATTGCCCATATCGACCACGGTAAATCAACTTTGGCAGACCGCATGCTCCAGATCACTGGAATCGTGGATCCACGTCATATGCGAGCCCAGTACTTGGATCGCATGGACATCGAACGCGAACGCGGTATCACCATCAAGAGCCAAGCAGTTCGCCTACCATTTGTTGCTGACGACAACGAAACATACGTATTGAATCTGATCGATACTCCCGGTCACGTTGACTTCACATATGAAGTGAGCCGTAGCCTGGCAGCTTGTGAGGGCGCGATTCTTTTGGTCGACGCGGCACAGGGCATTGAAGCTCAGACCCTGGCGAACCTGTACTTAGCCCTTGAAAACAATCTGACGATTATTCCGGTCCTTAACAAAATTGATTTACCTGCTGCCCAGCCAGAAAAGTATGCAGCTGAGATAGCTCACATCATTGGCTGTGACCCAGCAACTGTTCTGAAGGTAAGTGCCAAAACCGGAGTCGGCGTCGAAGAGCTGCTTAATGAAGTTGTTAAACAAGTTCCACCACCAGTAGGCGATCCAGATGCGCCAGCGCGCGCACTAATTTTCGATTCGGTTTACGACACTTACCGTGGTGTAGTCACTTACGTTCGGGTAATTGACGGTCGCATTCCAGAACGTGATCGCATCAAGATGATGAGCACTGGGGAAACTCACGAGACTTTAGAAGTTGGTGTCATTTCACCTGATCCCGTTTCATCAAAAGCAATTGGTGTTGGCGAAGTTGGCTACCTAATCACTGGCGTAAAGGATGTGCGACAGTCTCGAGTTGGCGACACTGTCACACTTGCGGCAAAACCAGCACAAGAATCTTTAGGTGGCTATCGCGATCCAGTGCCAATGGTTTTCTCTGGCCTTTATCCACTTGATGGTTCGGACTACCCAGAACTACGTGAAGCACTAGACAAACTAAAACTCAATGATGCGGCATTGGTTTACGAACCAGAGACATCAGTTGCACTTGGCTTTGGATTCCGTTGTGGCTTCCTCGGACTGCTTCACTTGGAAATTGTTCGGGAACGACTAGAGCGCGAATTTAATCTTGACTTGATTTCAACGGCTCCCAATGTGGTTTACCGAGTAGTCATGGAAGACGGTAAAGAAATTATTGTTACGAACCCAAGTGAATTCCCAGGCGGCAAGATCGCGGAAGTAAATGAACCTATGGTTCGCTCGACAATCCTTACTCCGAGTGAGTTCGTTGGTTCGATTATGGAACTTTGCCAAACTCGTCGCGGCAATCTATTGGGCATGGATTACTTGTCCGAAGATCGCGTAGAAATGCGATACACGCTGCCATTGGCTGAAATTGTTTTCGACTTCTTTGATCAACTCAAGTCCAAGACTCGCGGCTATGCCTCGCTCGACTACGAACCAACAGGCGAGCAGTCGGCTGATCTTGTGAAAGTCGATATCTTGCTGCACGGAGATCCAGTCGATGCTTTCAGCGCTATCGTGCACCGAGATAAGGCATACAACTACGGCGTAGCCATGGCAGCCAAGTTGAAGGATTTGATCCCAAGACAACAGTTCGAAGTGCCAATCCAAGCTGCCATCGGAGCTCGAATTATTGCCCGTGAAACCATCCGAGCGATTCGTAAAGATGTATTGGCTAAGTGCTACGGTGGCGATATCTCGCGTAAGCGCAAGCTTCTGGAGAAGCAAAAAGAAGGTAAGAAGCGCATGAAAATGGTGGGTCGAGTAGAAGTGCCACAAGAAGCTTTCATTGCAGCGCTTTCCACCGATGACAATGCAGCAAAAGCAAAGGCTAAGTAATGTCTGACTCAACTGGTTCTGCAAAAGTTCTTTCGCTAAACGTAGTTAATGCCGTGATCCCTGATGTTGGTGGAGAAGTGGGCGTTACGGCAATTGATAAGCGTTCAGTTTCTGATTCCCGTCAAGTGACGACTGCAGGTGTTGCTGGCGATCAGCGTTCAGACATTCCAAATCACGGGATGCCAGAGCAAGCGGTTTATGCCTACGCCCGTGAGGATTACGAGTGGTGGGAAGCCGAACTTGATAAAGAGATTCCAGCTGGAAAATTTGGTGAGAATTTAACTACGGTTGGAATCGATGTCACAAACGCAGTTGTTGGTCAGACTTGGCGCATTGGAACCACATTGCTACAAGTTACCGGACCTCGAATTCCTTGTGGCACGTTTGCTCGCTGGATGGATGAAGATAAATGGGTTAAGCGCTTCATGGCTGAAGGTATGCCTGGCGCTTATTTTCAAATCCTTAAAGCTGGCGAAATCACAGCAGGCGATGAGATCAAGATTGAATCAACTCCAGAGCATGGTGTAACTGTTAGTGATGTTTTCCAACTAGTTTCCGGTGATCGCGATCCAGAGCGAATTGCTCGCGTGCTTGAATGCCCAGAACTTCCAGAAGAGATGCGCACCCTAGTACAGGGTTACAACAAGTAACTAATGCGTACTTTAAGCGCTTATGTACACATTCCATTTTGTGCTTCCAGGTGTGGCTATTGCGATTTCAATACCTACACCGCCGCAGAATTGCAGCGCGATGGCACCTCAATAACTGCCGCTACTTATCCAGACCGAGTTATCGCAGAAGTTAACTGGCTTCGGAAAGAGCAAGCATCAGATAGCCGCGCACTGAGCACAGTTTTTTTCGGTGGCGGCACACCTACTTTGATTGACTCGAAAGAACTTGTACGTATCCTGCAATCACTTAAATCAACATACGGATTTACTGAAGATGTGGAAGTCACAACGGAAGCTAATCCTGATTCAGTAACTCTTAAAGACTTGGAGATACTGCGCACTGGTGGATTCACGCGAATTTCATTTGGTCATCAAAGTAGTGCAGCAAACGTGCTCGCACTTTTGGAACGCACTCACACACCGGGCAAAACGTGGGAGGCAATAAGTGATGCCCGCGACGCTGGCTTCGAACATGTAAGTGTGGATTTGATTTACGGCAGTCCAGGTGAAACTGATTCAGATCTTGCGGAAACTTTAGATCAAGTTTCAGAAGCTGACGTTGATCACATAAGTGCCTATTCATTAATTGTCGAGCCGGGCACGCGCTTGGCGGCTCGAGTCGCACGCGGTGAAATTCCAAGTCCAAGTGATGATGTGGCTGCTCACCGATACGAACTAATTGATGCAAAACTTAGTTCCCTGGGAATGACTTGGTATGAAGTTAGCAACTGGTCAAAGCCAGGCGGTGAATGTCGACACAACATTGCTTACTGGAGGAACCAAGACTGGTTAGGAATCGGACCCGGCGCGCATGCCCACACTGCAGGAACTAGATCTTGGAATCTAAAACACCCAGCAGCTTGGGCGGCGCGTGTTGACGAAGGCGTTTCCGCTATTGCTGACAGTGAGGTTTTAGAACCTATGGATGTAGCGCATGAAAACATAATGCTTGGGCTAAGGCTCAGAGAAGGTTTATCGCTTTCAGTTTTAGGCGAGGCAGCAGTTACTCAGGCGCAACAAGCAGTATCTGAAGGATTACTTGATCCCGAAAGTTTCGCCGAAGGTAAGGCAGTCCTTACATTTCAAGGCCGACTGTTAGCCGATGGCTTAGTCGCGCGACTGTGGGCCTAAGCAAGGTTAGACTGGCACTCGATACTGGTGAGTGCTAGGAGTTGCGATGGAAGACCGTAAATTAGCGGTTTTACGAGCCATTGTTGACGACTATGTCCAAACCCATGAGCCCGTAGGCTCAAAGGCTTTGGCTGATCGCCATTCGCTCGGTGTATCTTCGGCCACCATTCGCAACGACATGTCCGCGCTTGAAGAAGACGGTTACATCAGTGCGCCACACACTAGCGCTGGGCGCATCCCAACTGACAAGGGTTACCGACTGTTTGTTGACAAACTGAATGCCGTTAAGCCGATGTCGCAGCCAGAACGTAAAGCTATTCAATCTTTTCTTGATCAAGCAGTTGACCTTGATGATGTTATGAACCGAACAGTTCGCTTGCTATCCCAATTAACTAAGCAAGTGGCTCTGGTTCAATATCCATCTCTAGGTAGAAGTACGGTTCGACACATCGAGTTAGTGAGTTCAGGTGGCACCAAGCTTTTGGTAATCCTGATTGCTGACACTGGGCGGATTGAACAGCGCAATGTCGAAATGATGAGCAATGTTTCAGATGAATTCATGCATGACTTGCGAACTAGATTAAACGTTGCTCTGGATGGCCAATTGTTTACCGATGTGCCAGATCGATTAATAGGAATGGCGGATAGTTTTGCGCCAGAATTTAGGCCAGCCGTGAATACCGTAGTTGCAACAATCCTGGATGCTGTTGTTTCGCAAAATGAAGAACGCGTTGTTGTCGGAGGCACTTCTAACTTGGCCCGCGTAGGTGAAGACTTCACAACTGCAGTTGGTCCAGTTCTAGAGGCTCTCGAAGAGCATGTGGTGTTACTCAGATTGTTTGGTGAAGCGGCAGAACCAGATTCACTGACAGTGCGAATTGGTCACGAGAATCCAGTTGAAGAACTGCAGCGTGCCTCCGTCGTTACAGTCGGCTATGGCGCTGGAGATCAAGCGCTTGCGACTATGGGAGTTTTAGGTCCGACCCGAATGGATTATGCCGGCTCGATGGGCGCAGTTCGAGCCGTTGCTAAATATGTCGGCCAGATTTTGAAGGACCAGTAAACATGACTGACTACTACAAAGTTTTGGGTGTAACTCGGGAAGCAACTCCAGAAGAGATTAAGCGCGCCTATCGAAAGCTGGCCCGAGAGCTTCATCCAGATGTAAACCCTGGCGCCGAAGCCGGTGAACGCTTTAAAGATGTCACTTCGGCCTATGAAGTTTTATCCGATCCGCAAAAACGCGAAATGTTTGATCTTGGTGGCGATCCGTTTTCCTCTGGTGGTGGCTTTAACTCAGCAGCGGGATTTGGTTTTGGGGACATTGTCGATGCTTTCTTTGGCGGCGGCGGCCAGCGTGGCCCTAGGTCACGTAAGCGTCGCGGCCAAGATGCGTTAATCAGACTTCAAGTAACTCTGGATGAGGCTGCATTCGGTTCAACACGAGAATTTGCTGTCGACACTGCAGTGACTTGTTCTTCATGCACCGGCGATGGAACTTCGGCGGGACAAAACATCGTGAGCTGCACTATGTGTGCCGGACGTGGTGAAGTTCAGTCAGTCCAGAAATCCTTCTTAGGTCAAGTAATGACATCGCGGCAGTGCCCGCAGTGCCAAGGGTTTGGATCGCTTAATCCACATCCTTGTGCGGAATGCGCCGGCGATGGTCGGGTTCGCACTAGAAGCACTTTGTCAGTCCAGATCCCACCTGGTGTTGAAGGCGGCACTCGAATTCAAATGACAGGTCAAGGTGAAGTTGGACCAGGTGGCGGACCTGCAGGCGATCTTTATGTTGAACTAATCGAGCTACCTCACCCGGTGTTTCAGCGCAATGGAGATCAGTTACATGCAACGATGTCGCTACCAATGACAGCCGCGGCACTTGGCGCAACTATGGAGCTTGAAACTTTAGATGGCACTGCGCCAATTCACGTCAAACCAGGAACTCAGTCTGGGTCAACGGTTACCTTGCGAGGGCAAGGTATGCCAAGACTTAGAAGTTCGGGTCGAGGTGACCTAGTGGTTCATCTTGAAATTCTCACGCCTACCGGATTAGATCAAGCGCAAGAGGATTTGATTAGGCAACTGGCATCGTTACGTGGGGAGGAAACGCCTGCCGGTCGATTGCACGAACAATCATCAAGTTTGTTCGGAAAACTTAAGGATGCGTTTACCGCCCGATGACAGCTGCTGTTTTCCTGGTTAGTCCAGGCGAGATTTCTAATGAAACTAAAGCCTTCACATTAGATGGCGATGAAGGTCGACATGCTGCGACCGTTAAGCGAATGCGCGAAGGCGAAGTAATTCATCTGTGTGACGGTCAAGGATCCCGAGCAGTTGCCACTGTGGTTAAAGTACACAAGCACAGTTTGGATCTAAGTATTGATCAATTCACTTTTGAAGCAGCACCGGAGCCAAGAATTATTGTCGTGCAGGCTCTTGCCAAAGGAGATCGTGCAGAGCTTGCCGTTGAAATGCTCACCGAAGTTGGTGCTGATGAAATCATTCCGTGGCGGGCTGAGCACTCAATAGGCAAGTGGGATTCCATTAATAAGGGACTCGAGAAGTGGCGTCGCACTTCACGCGAGTCAGCTAAGCAATCCCGACGCGCATGGATTCCTGAAATTTCTGAGTTGCAAACAACTGCCCAGGTATGCGAACTAATGTCACAAGCCCAAAGTGTTTTTGTATTGCATGAAAGTGCAGATCAAGCCTTGGCTGCGTGCGCAATTAGAGAGCAAGGAACCATCATTATCGTTGTTGGTCCTGAAGGCGGAATTTCACCAGACGAACTTGCAGTGTTTTCAAATTCTGGCGCGCGAGTAGTTCACATGGGTGCAAGTGTGATGCGTACGTCAACAGCAGGTGCGATCGCAGTTGGCGGACTCCTTATGCGCAGCCAGCGCTGGTCATAGGTCAGGTAGCTATGAGTACAGAACCTGACTGCTTGTTTTGCAAGATTTCATCTGGCGTGATTCCAACAGTTGTTGTTTTGGAATCTGAAAATGCAATAGCTTTTCGAGACATCGATCCAAAGGCTCCAACACACGTGCTAGTAATCCCAAAGAGTCATTACGCAGATGTGACTGATCTGATGGCGAACGACCCGCCTTTGGCTAGCGAGCTCTTGACCTTGGCAACAAAAGTGGCACAACAAGAAGGCCTGGCTAAGGGTTACCGAATTGTGACCAATAACGGGGAAGATGCTGGACAGTCCGTTGGACATGTGCATTTCCATGTATTGGGCGGCCGAAGCCTGTCCTGGCCTCCGGGATAGCCGACTCGGACTTTTGGTTTCTGCCATAGAATTAGGTCAAATGACAGTTTCTGCCTCGCCATCCCACACCGTTGTGATCGTGCCAACTTCCACCCCCATGGTTTCAGTTACGGGCGCACGCGATGAACTAATTCGAGTTATTGAAAAGTCTTTCTCTGACTCTGTCATCTTGGTCCGCGGCAATGAAATCACAATTGATGGCCCTAAACCAAGCGTTGATTTAATCGAAACTTTGATCTCCGAGATGTTAGTAATGCTTCGCACTGGGCAAGGTCTAACGCCTGAATCAGTCGAACGATCCATCTCGATGCTTCGCTCTGATGTTCGTCCTGCTGATGTCTTGACTGCAAACATACTTTCCAGTCGCGGTCGTACGATCAGAGCAAAGACCTTAAA
>CANKTT010000030.1 GCA_947486505.1 Actinomycetota bacterium
GGGCCATAAGTGCAGTGGCATCAATTTCTTTGAATTCAGTGATGTGAGGAATTCGAAGTGCTTCGGACATGCTGGTTGCGATTTGTCGACGCAAGCCGCGCAACTGAATCAAAGTCACGCCGTGGCCATCAGCCTGAGCAATAAATGGTGTCGTGTCTTGTGTAGCTGATGAAGTGCCTGCGCCTCGCTTGGCATTAGTTAAATCATCAGCGGTGATTCGGCCGTTTGGTCCAGATCCAGTTATGGAATCAAGTGCAATGCCAAGTGATGCGGCAAGCTTTCGCGTGCTTGGGCTTGCCAGCGGTCGAACGTTGGTCGCGCGCGCTGGTGTTACTGCAGATTTTGAAGTTTGCTTCTCTTCCGGAGCCGGTGCAGATACATGCGCTGCAATGTCTTTAGATATGGCACCGGTTGCTTCTATCTGCATCAAGTTTGAGCCAACAGCTAATACGTCGCCAACTTTGGCACCAAGTGATTTCACGATGCCGGTTACTGGTGCTGGGATTTCAATTTGTGACTTGTCAGTTTCGACAACTACTACTGGCTGATCTTCCTTTACGGTGTCACCAACCGCGACTAACCACTCGATTACTTCGGCTTCGGCAATACCTTCGCCGACGTCAGCAAGTTTGTAGTCAATTAAGTTGCTCATGCAGATGCCTTTGCCAACGCTGCAACTTCGGCAACTACTCGGTCAACATCTGGAATGTATAGATCTTCAACCCCACCAAGTGGGTATGGAGTATCAGGTGCCGAGATCCGAATAATCGGAGCTTCCAAACTGTAGAAGCATTCTTGCTGGATTGTTGCAACCAGCTCGCCACCAAAACCACCAGTAAGCGGAGCTTCATGCAGAATCACTACTCGACCAGTCTTTGCTACAGATTCAGAGATGCCATCTATATCAAGCGGATTCAAGGAACGCAGATCAAGGACTTCAATGCTGATTCCTTGTGCAGAAAGTTCTTCAGCTGCGCGCTCGGCTACATTAACTGCAGCGGACCAGGCAATCAAAGATACATCCGCACCGGCGCGAGCAACCCGAAGTTTTCCAAGTGGAACTGTGTAACGCTCGTCCGGTACTTCGTCTTTAGTTAAGCGATAGCCCTTGAGTGGCTCTAGGTAAAGCACGGGATCATCTGATTCCATAGCAGCCGCTAGCAGACCCTTTGCGTCATATGCCGTTGCCGGCGCAACAACCTTAAGGCCAGGTGTGTGAGTATAGAAAGCTTCAAATGCATCCGAGTGAAGTTCTGGAGTTCGAACGCCACCACCAAATGGCGAACGAATTACGAGTGGCAACGCATGTCTACCTTGGGAGCGATAGCGCAGGCGCGCAACTTGCTGGCCAATTTGATGAAACGCTTGGTGTCCAAAACCTAAGAACTGCAATTCAATAACTGGACGTAAGCCGCTCATTGCCAAACCAATTCCAGAACCGACGATTACGCCTTCGGCAAGTGGCATGTCAACAACGCGTTCTTTTCCGAAGCGCGCTTGCAAACCATCAGTTGCGCGGAATACGCCGCCAAGAACACCGACGTCTTCACCGATTACAACAACGCGATTATCGGCTTCCATTTCCTGGCCAAGGCATTCGCGAATTGCTTCGATCATGGTCTTTTCGCTCATTGGACATCACCGTTTCGATTTGCCCAATCGCGCTTTTGATCCAGCATGCGCTGTGGTGGCTCTGCATACACGTGATCAAACAAGGCATCACTTGTTGCAAGCGGGGTATTGCGCGCAATTTCCATGGCTAAATCAATTTGGGCTGCGCAACTATCTAGTAATTCTTGTTCGAGATTTTCATTCCAGATTCCACGGCTACGTAAGTAGTTCTTGATTCGTTCAACCGGATCTTTTTGTTGCCACTTTTCAAGTTCTTGCTGATCGATGTATCGCGTTGGATCATCAGCAGTGTTATGTGCACCAGTTCGATAAGTTACAGATTCAATCAGGGTTGGGCCGCCGCCTGCTCGTGCCTTGGCGACTGCTTGTGCGGTCATTTCATGAACTGCCAGCAAGTCATTGCCATCAACCATTACGCCTTCAACGCCATATCCAATGGCACGTTCTGCAAAGGAGCGAGCAGCTGTTTGATTTTCGCGAGGCGTAGAAATTGCCCATCCATTGTTCTGCAAAAAGAAAATTACTGGCGCTTTCATAATTCCTGCCAGGTTTAAGCTCTCGTGAAAGTCACCTTCGGACGATGCCCCATCACCAAAGAAAGTAATGACAACTCCATCACCGCCTTGCATCTTTAGTCCCCAAGCTAATCCGGTGGCTTGTGGAATTTGGGCCGCTAACGAAATTTGCATTGGCAACATTTTCACGTTTGGCGGAATCGTGCCACCTTTAGGATTGCCCATGAAATACAAAGCGAAGTTTTCAATTGGGTAGCCGTGCCGAATCAAGGCTGGGAATTCACGATACTGCGGAACGATCCAATCTTTTGTTGGATCAAGTGTCGAAGCTGCGCCAACTACCGATGCCTCTTGACCGCGCACTGAAGAAAAGGTTCCAAAGCGGCCTTGGCGCTGCATGCTGGTTGCTTTGTCGTCGAATACTCGGGTCAACATCATGTAGCGAAGGGCTTCAAGCACTGCTTCGTCTGACATTGGCGACTCGCCTGAATCAAGGATTCCAGAATCGGTTAAGCGGCTAAATGGAGTGATCGGTTCAAAGTTTGGCAAAAACCGCGATTCGCTCATGAATGCACTCTTCCACGCTGCGCCCAGCATTGGCAAGTGGCAGAACAGGCTTGACTTAGGGACTTTCTGGGCAAAGAATGATTAGTGCATGCACTAATGCATACAGATTTACTCAAATTTCGAACAAACTGGGGACGCGAATGATCTACAAAGCAAGGGCCGGGCAGGTTGCCTATGGGTACGCGATCGGGATGCTTTGTGCCGAGTGGCACATTCCATTTATTCCAGGTGATTTGAACAACGCAGGAACCTTCTCTTTTCCTGTGCGATACGAATCTGTGAAAGGAGTATCTGGTGCAGACGTGCTTCGGGGAAATGGCGATAGCTATGCCCAGATCATGATTGACGCTGCAAAAAAACTAGAGGCCGAAGGCGTTCGCGCGATTACTGGCAACTGCGGATTCATGGCGGCTTATCAGGAAGCGGTTGCGAATCAAGTAAAAATCCCGGTGTTCTTAACTAGCCTGATCCAACTTCCAATGTTGCTCAACATGTACGGCAAGGATCACCACATTGCAATCTTGACTGCAAACTCAGCTTCAATGACTGACGAACTACTTGCTGGTGCAGGCGTGGCCGACACTTCTCGCCTAACAATTCAAGGCATGGAAACCTATTCACATTTCAATGACGTAATTCTGAAGGAACTTGGCACACTCGATGAAGACAAGATGCGGGCTGAAGTAGTTCAAGCTGCCAAAGATGTAATCAAGCGAGACCCAGCAATTCGCGCCTTCATGTTGGAGTGCAGTGACTTGCCTCCATATAGCAAGGCAATAGAGGAAGCTACTGGGCTTCCGGTCTTTGATTGGGCCAATTTCATAAATTATGTATACAACGCCACTGTTCCTCATGACTATC
The DNA here is from genome assembly GCA_947486505.1 of Actinomycetota bacterium. The sequence goes on from CANKTT010000030.1 coordinate 3,576, forward strand.
AAGGAATTTGCTGAAAGACTGTCGTTAGTTAAATCACAAGGAGATTCTGGTGCGCACAATTGTTGTTGGTGGCGGCGTAGTCGGCGTTACGACTGCTTACTACCTGTTTAAAGAAGGTCACGAAGTAGTTGTCGTTGATAAGGCAACCAAAGTCGCAGCGGAGGCTACCGCAGTAAACGCAGGTTTGATTGCGCCTGGACATTGCTTTGCTTGGGCATCACCTGCAGCTCCAAAGATGCTGGTTAAATCTTTGTTTGGCGAAAAGACTTCAATTCGAGTTAAGCCAACTTTGAATCCGCGTTTTCTTTGGTGGGGACTTCAGTTCATGCGCGAGTGCACAACTGAGCGCGCCGCAATTAACACTTTGGCAAAAATGCACTTGTGTGACTACAGCCAAACCAAACTTGATGAAATTGCCTTAGCTGAAAGTATTGACTACCAAGGCGTGGACAAGGGTTTGTTGTACTTGTACCGCGATGCCGCTGAACTTGAACTTGGTATGGGCAAGATGAAGTTGCTAACGGATAACGGTCAAAAACTTGAGCAATTAGACATGAAGGGTTTGGCTGCTGTCGATCCAGCGTTCGGCAATGCCACAGTTCAACTAGCTGGCGCAATTCACGCACCAAATGATGGCAGCGGTAACTCTGAACTTTTCACCCGCAAACTAACGGAACTACTTATCAGCAAGGGTGTTGAGTTCAAACTTGGCGTCACTGCTAAATCATTCGTCGCTGACGGCGATCGCATTACGGGACTACAAACTGATCAAGGTTTGATGACTGCAGATAACTACGTGCTTGCCATGGGTGTTTGGAGTCCAAAGCTTTCTCGCACAGTTGGCCAAGACCTTCCGGTCTATCCAGCAAAGGGCTTCTCGATGACTTTTGATCTTAAAGACAAGTCAAAGGCTCCTGAACTTGGTGGCGTTGATGAAAAAACTTTGGTCGCTTGGTCACCAATGGGAGATCAACTTCGTATGTCTTCGACTGCGCAGTTCTCAGGCTTTGACGCTTCGCACAAACCAGAAGACTTCGCAGCAATTCGCAGCACGGCAAAAGAGTTGTGGCCAGATGCCGCTGATTGGGATGGCGGTTCGATGACTGCTGGACTACGTCCAATGACTCCAGATGGTCCACCAATTATTGGTAAGGGCAAGAAGCATAAGAACTTGTACTACAACACTGGACATGGTCACATGGGCTGGACTATGGCAAGTGGATCAAGTGCTGCAATCGTTGACATCATTGCTGGTCGCACGCCGGAGATTGCCATGGATCCATTTGTTGTTCGTACTTACCGCAAGTAGTTCAGCATGAAAACTGCACTGATCACTGGTGGCGCTAAAGGAATTGGCTTCGCAATTAGCCAAGAGCTAATGCGCAATGGCTGGAACGTAGTCATAACTGGTCGAGATTCTCAGGCAATCGACTCTGCAGTCGCCAGCCTAAACACTGGTCCAGGTAAAGCAGTCGGCAAGGTAATGGATGTTCGAGATCGTGCTTCCATCGATGCAGTGCTTGCAGAAGTTCGCAAGGAATTCGACTCACTTGATTCTTTAATCAACTGTGCTGGCGTAATCATTCGCAATGAATCTGAAGTTTTAAGTGAAGCCGACTGGGAAACGGTTATCGATACTGATCTCAGTGGTGTATTCAGATGCAGTCAAGCTGCTTTCGAAGACTTAACGAAAGCTAACGGTGCCACGATTGTTAACGTCGGCTCAATTGCTGGCAGTGTTGGTATCGCAGGTCGCGCTGGATACACCGCAGCCAAAGCTGGACTTGAAGGACTAACTCGAACCCTCGGTTTGGAATGGGCGGACCGAGACATTCGAGTCAATGCTGTTGCGCCAGGTTGGACGCGTACTGAAATGGTCGCAGGCGGAATTAAAGATGGCAGACTTTCCGAAGCTGCACTTACTTCACGAATTCCACAAAAGCGTTTGGCTGAACCACATGAGATCGCAACGGTAGTGAAGTTCTTGATGTCTTCTGATTCCAGTTACATCACTGGTCAAACAATTACAGTTGATGGCGGCATCACCATAAACGGCAACACTTAAACTAACGAAGTTTTAAAAGCGTAACTTCAAGCGCATCGAACACATGTTGCTGCGCTGTTGATTCTGCTTCATCAGCATCATGATTCTTGATTGCCTTGAGAATTGCAGCGTGACCCTTAATTGAAAGTTTGGTCTCTTCTTTGGTGTACATCTCAGCAATGCGATGGTTGAAGAAGTGCTTGCTATTGCTTCGATTAATTCGCTCTAACCGAGTGTTACCACAGGCAGTGAAGATGGCAGCGTGGAATTGATCGTTTAGATCTACAATTAGATCTCGATCATTTGAAGTGATTAAAGAATCCTTGTGTGCGCCGATCTTTTCGATATCTTTATACGCAGCAGTACCAGACTTTTGCGCGGCCAGGCGTGCAGCCATGCCTTCAAGGGATGCGCGGACTTCATAAATCTCAACGATTTCATCGCGGGTGTGTTCCCGAACTACATAACCGCGCTTAGCTGCAACTACCAGTCCTTCGGCTTCCAGGAGCTGTAATGCCTCTCGGATCGGGGTGCGCGAGGTCTTAAGTCTTTCGGCTAAATCAACTGCGATCAATCTTTCATTCGGACGAATCTTGCCTTGAATGATTTCATCCCGAAGAAGTGTCAGGGCTTCAAAGGTTAGTGAGCCTTTGGGTGGCAAATCAGTCATTTCGAAGTGGCCCTAATGTTTGAGAAGTTATAACTCAAAGCATAACGGAAGATAGAATTAGGACTACGAAAACTATTGTTATGGATTCCTCACATGAGCTACGAGTTTGATCAAGATCAGCAAGTGAAAGAATTTGCATTGCGAGTTCGCAATTTTATCGATTCTGAAGTTACTCCGCATGAGCCAGAATTGAATCCAAATTCACATGGCATTAATCCGCAACTAAGAGTTGTGTTGCAAGACAAGGCGCGAGCTGCAAATGTATTTGCTCCAACCGCACCAAAAGAATTTGGTGGGCATGGCTTCAATCATGTTGCCCAAGCTGTAATCCTTGAAGAATCAGGCCGCAGTCTTCTGGGACCAACTGCAATGAACTGTGCAGCTCCCGATGAAGGCAACATGTTGCTACTTAACAAAATTGCAACGCCAGAGCAGCGAGCAAAATACTTAGCGCCACTAGCTAGAGGCGAAATCAGATCTTCATTTGCAATGACTGAACCAAGTCCAGGAGCTGGCGCTGATCCAAACTTACTTTCAACAACTGCTGAAAAGACTGCTAGCGGCTGGGTCATCAATGGCAATAAGTGGTTAATCACTGGCGCTGATGGTGCTGGGGTCTCGATTGTGATGGCAAAGACTTCCAGTGGTGCAACCATGTTCTTGGTCGACGCTGCCAATCCAGGCATGAAGGTCGTTCGCAGTTTGGACACTCTTGATAGTGCCTTCACTGGTGGTCATGGTGTCGTGGACTTTAACAACTGTGAAGTCTCTGATGATGCAGTACTTGGTCAAGTTAATGAAGGTTTTGTAAATGCTCAGGTACGCCTTGGGCCAGCTCGCCTCACTCATTGCATGCGTTGGTTAGGCGCTGCGCGTCGGGCACATGAGTCTGCGGTGGCCTATGCTGCGACTCGCCCAATGTTTGGAGCCGAATTGGCCTCTCTGGGTATGGCTCAACAAATGATCGCGGACAATGAAATCGATATCGCTGCCTGTCGTGCATTAGTCCATAGAGCCGCTTGGGTTTTAGATCAAGGGCTCCCAGCCCGCGCGGAAACTTCAATTGCAAAAACTTTCGTTGCCGAGGCCACATTTAGAATCGTGGATCGTTCGATGCAGCTGTGTGGTGCCAAGGGAACATCGAGCGAGCTACCAATCGCTCAAATTTTCCGGGATATTCGTCCCTTCCGCATTTATGACGGGCCATCTGAAGTTCACCGTTGGTCAATTTCCCGTCGCTCAGTTCGACATTCACAGGCAGGCAAGTTGCCTGGAGACTGGGCGTGACAAACCAAATCTCCGATCCGCCAGGGTTGCGATTAGCTTCACTTAGTTCGTGGATGCAAGAAAACGTTGCTGACTTTGATTCCAGCGGTCCAATCCAAGCAACCTTGCTTGCTGGTGGTCGCTCCAATGTTTCGTATCGAATAGCTGATGCAAGTAATTCAAGCTGGGTACTTCGCCGTCCACCGCTAGGTCACATCATGCCTTCGGCTCATGACATGGGTCGTGAGTTTCGAGTACTTTCCGGTCTAAACAAAGTTTCATTCCCAACTCCAAAAACGCGTGGTTATTGCGAAGATGAATCCGTCATCGGTGCCAAATTCATGATGATGGATTTTGTTGATGGTCGAGTAATTGAGTCTGCCAAAACTGCACAGTCACTAACAGCACAGCAAGCAAGCGAGATCTCACAAGAGTTAGTCGACACCATGGCTCGATTACATGCAGTTGATCCAGTTACTGCCGGGTTAGATCAGCTTGGTAGGCCCACTGGATATCTGCAGCGCCAAGTGAAGCGCTGGGGTGAGCAGTGGCAGATCACAAAGACGCGTGAACTTCCGGAAATTGAAGAACTTCATTCTTGGCTAGAAACTGCAATTTCAAAAGTCCCAGATTCGCTTCCAACTTCCATCGTGCATGGTGATTACCGAATCGATAATGTGATCCTTGACAGTGCGCAAAGCAAAATTGTTGCAGTCCTCGATTGGGAAATGTCTACGCTGGGTGATCCGATTTCAGACCTCGCAATTTCATTGGTCTACTGGAGTCAAGCAACTGACACGTTGCGCAAAAAGATTCCAGTTGCTGAAGATGTAACAAGTGGTCCAGGATTCTGGTCCAGACAACAAGTTCTGGATCGCTACGTCGAGCAAACCGGCCTAGATATTTCTCACTTAGATGAATGTGTTGCGCTGGCTTGTTTTAAGTTGGCAGTAATCATGGAATCAATCCATCACCGAAACTTAAGTGGTCAACAATTGGGCGCTGCTGCTGGAGCGCAAAGCACTATGGGCGAAGCAACTGTGGCATTAACCGAACTTGGACTGGCAGTAACTCGTCAAGGAGCAATTGCAGCTTTAAACAACTAGCCCATAACGGTGCCGGATGAATTTTCATTCAAGGCACGTTTGCGGGAAAAAGTTCCAAGATTGATTTCTTGGTTTGTATGTTCAGTTCGATAAATCACTGGATCAGCATCATGATCATGACCTGCTTCAACTGCAGTAATTAGTTCTGCCATTAAGCGACCGGACGTAGGTGCGTTTTTGAACTGATTACCACTACTGCCGATTGCCATGTAGTAACCAGGCAATTCGCTCTTGTCATAAATCGGCGTCCAATCGGAGGAAACGTCATAAACCCCAACAACTCCACTGGCACTAGATGGCACCTTTAGGTCTGGGAGTCTGCGAGCCGCCCGGGTCACTTGGGCATCAAATAATTCTTGAGTCCGCACCATGTTTACGTCATCTGGATCTTCTACCCATTGGAATTCGTCACATTCAGGCTCGGTGCCGCCTACCAATAGGGCATGGCCTGACTCAGGACGAATGTAAACGCCTAAATCTAAATCACCGATGATTGGGTTGTTATCGAATTGCTCTGGTGCGGCAACGTGATGAACTTCTTGACGCATCGGCCGAACTGAAACAGTGAAGTCGGAACCAACACCAGCTAAATCATTTATCCGGCTAGCCCAAGGGCCACCAACATTTACGACTACTGGGCTTTCAATTTGTTCACCGTCGTTTAACTCAATGCCACAAACTCGCCCATCGGCAGTCAAGATTTCGGTAACTTCTTTTTTGAATTTGAACTCAACACCTAAGCGCATTGCGGCATTGGCTAAATTCACTGTGGCTAACAATGGATCGTTAATGTATCCACCTTCTGGTGTGTACATAGCTTCGATTACATCGGTGGCATCTTCCCAGAATTCATCGTCATCGATTTTCTTAGGCGGCCAGTACATTCCAGTATCAATTCCTGGAACGATTTCTTGCATTCGCTTGGCATCAACGACTTCATGTTCAATACCAACAGCTGTAAACAACTCTTTAGTAAGCGGAATCGAAACCACAGGAACTTTCACCATCATCACGCCAATGTTTCGCACTTCCGCGAGAACTTCATCAGTAGCAGCGTTTAGATGAGTGCGCCAATTCTTCCAACATTGAAAAGCTTCCCAACAAAGTGCCACAGCATCGTATGTCGAGTAGTTAAATCGAATAACTGCACTCGATGAACTTGTTGAGCCAAGCCCAGGTGCGGCAGCTTTATCAACGACAATTACGGACAAGCCTTTTCGTGCCAATTCATAAGCAACCGAGGAGCCAATCACTCCGGCTCCAATTACTACTGCATCGCACTTACTTGTCATTTCAAATCTCCTGAATCTCTAAATACATTGTTTCAGGAAACCAACTTCATCGAGGCAAAATTCCCAAGCAACAAACTAGAAATGTTCCTAGGAGCATATATGGACCAAATGCAATTCGTGATTTTCTGGTCATTCGCTTGGTTACTAATCCGATGAATGCCACCAATCCTGCCAAGAAGAATGAAGCAAAGATTGCTGCTAGCCAGTAATCAGCGGAATACCAACCAACCGTTAAACCAATTGGGAAAGCAAACTTTACATCTCCCATACCTAACGAACCACGACTTAGTACAAACAAAAGCATGTAACTTCCCGTAGTCGCGCTAGCCACAATTATGACTTCGCTTAACTGTTTGAGGTTGCCTGCGCTTAGCAAAATCAGCACAGAACCTTGAACTACCGTGAACCAACCGACTACAGAGTTCGGTAGCCGATGCACCCTGAGGTCTATTGCCGAAAGGTAGGTTCCAAAGCCGATAAAAACCATTAAGGGTAAGAGATTGTGCATTCTTTAACGGTATGCGCTTGGATTTACAAAGCTGATTGTTTATCCACAGCCCTGCCCTAGACTCATAAGACTTGAACTTGTTAGGGGAGATTGTTATGAAAATTCTTATTGTTGGCGCTAACGGACTACTTGGATCTGGCGCAGCGGCTGCCCTATCGGATGGCAACGAAATCATCCAAGCTTCTCGCAGCGGTGAGGTTTCCGTTGACCTAACAAATCCAGAATCCATTGCTGCTATGTACGCCAAAGTTGGCAAAGTCGATGCAGTTATCTCCGCTACCGGTAAGGTCCCGTTCAAGACGTTGTCTGAACTCACACTTGCGGATTACCAATCCGGCATCAACGACAAAATTTTAGGACAGGTTGAACTAGTGCGCCAAGGTTTGGATTACGTCACAGATGGCGGTTCTTTCACACTTACCACTGGAATTTTGGAACGCGCCGCGATTCCAACTGGCGTTGTCGCTTCACTTTCAAACGGAGCTTTGGAATCTTTCGTCATGGCTGCAGCAATCGAAATGCCCCGCAACATGCGGATCAATGTTGTTAGTCCAAGCGTTTTGGTTGAAGCAACCGGATACCACCCATACTTCGTAGGCTTTGAGCAAGTAACGCTTAAAGCCTGTGGCAAGGCTTACGCAAAATCAGTCAACGGCAAGAAGAACGGTCACGTTTACAAAGTTGGTTAGTGCGTAACCGGGATTGCAGTTACTCCAGTTGAACCCAAAATCACCAGTAACTGTTCACCATCGGTTTGCTGAACTAATTCGATTACTCGATCAGTCGGCCACGCTAGTTCCTTAACATCGTTGCGTTGCCAAAGAGTAACCTTCGCACCTGTCGCCTGTCTGAGTGAATCAATAACGGCATTATCGGCTGGACCAACAAGCAACACTGATTTTGTCACGGTACCAAAGGAAACATCAACATCTTTTTCATGGCGATAGATTTCCCAATGGTAAGCGGCCACGATTCCAGTGCTAATCAAGATTCCTAATGCAAAACGCATCTCATTCAAAGTTTCAGTTCCAAGATTTGAACTTAGGATTCCATTAAAGACTTGGAAGACTACGGTGATAATCGAGATGATGGCAGTGAGGCCACCAACACCAAATAGTAGGAATAGATAGATCCTTCTTACTGGGCTGGTTAGTTCCTCATCTGGAGAATCCGCTGCGAACTTTTGGATTCGATTCCAGAACCGCAACCACACTGGTCCGCTTACCAAAATCACAGTTGCTGCACCGATAAGCGTGTTAACGGCATCGTCGCCAACAATAACTGACGCGCTCAATGCTTCAATGATGGCAACGATGATGATTGCGATACCAACCGTACTTGCCACCAAACTAATGGCCGAGACTAAGTATTCGTAAATTCTTTGAGTTTCCGACCTGGTGGATTCAAGTGGCAAAAGTGATTTGTGGTACCACCAAGCAAGCAGGCCTACTACGGCGCTAGCTGCGGACGTAGGGGTTTCAGCAAAGTGCTCAGCTAAAACTTGAGTCGCTGGATCACCAATGAACCAAACGAATATCTGATAAATCGTGATTGTCAGAGAGATTAGCCCTAGAACTAAACTGCCACCAACACCAGCCACCAACACATACAACAGCCACATGGTGTCATTTGTTTTAGTGTTTGCATTCTTTATCCAGTAATAAAACCAAAGTCCTCCAGCAATCACCAGAATTACAAAACCGTCTAGCGAGTTATTTCTAGTGGAAACAATTGCAGGTGATTGGGCTCCTGCAAAAATTGGTTGCGAAAGAATCACAGCTAACAAGCCACTCAAAATCTTTATCAACCCAACAATTGCTGCGATAGCAGTTATAAGCGAGCCAATAAAGTACTGAATCCGAAAATCATTCTCTGGGATCACTGAATTTGAAACTCGTAGCACTGCAACTAGTGCAATACCCCAGACGATAGCTCGAGCAGTGGTGTATCCAACCGAGTTCGCTTCATCGATCAAATTGTTTGTTGTTGCGATTGCCGACGAGAGGAAAACAAGCAACGAAATGATTGCGGCAAGGGTTGCGAAAAATGTGGGAACAAATCCTGTCGCATCTTGTGGATTGCTTGCTATCGACTTCTTTAGCCAAATCATTACCCAAACCAGAAGCGGTCCACTGACAACAACAAATGCCAAATTGCTAGCAAGCGAACTTTGATCGGTTACTACGTCCTGGGAGGCATCAAGCACTCGTCCCAGAAGTCCAGCAAGACCAACTGTGAATGTGATGAAAAGGCCAAGAGTAAATGCATACTGGAAAAACAGGCGAACTGGCTGTGCCGAAGTGTTTGCGCTTGCACCCTTGCGAACTACCAAAACAACGATTGCGATCATTACCAATAGCGGGACAAACGACAGGATGATGGACATTATTTGAACACCTCACCACATTGATATGTTGGCCAAGGGATGCCGGCAATTTTCCATCCATTTTCGGTCTTTGTTAAACGGAATGCTTGAGATTCCTTGTAACTACCACCGAAAGGGTCACCACTGGAATTCTCGATGTTAACTTTTACTGAGGCTGAGTCGCCCGTAATTGTTGAATCAGAAAGGGAGATTCGAATTGAATCTTGAATATATGCCTGATCAAAATCTTCAATTTTGCAATCAGTGTCAGTTGCTAGATATGTGATTGCCGCGTCAAAGTCACGGGCAGTAACTGCCTGTAGATACTGCTGCACAGTACCTTCTGGTGTCGTGGCATCTAGTTGTTGCGTGTCTTCATTCACTGCCAACACTGCAATTAAGGCCACGACCGAAATCGCGGCGACAATAAGTCCGAGTACCCGATTAGCTCTTTGATTGCTCATAATTTCAGGCTACGCCTGTACGTAATGAAAAGCAACGGTATCGAATTTCAATGGTTAAAAAGCGAAAGACCCCCGCGATACTGCGAGGGTCCTTCAAAGGTTTGAGCTAACAATGAAATTGTTTGCACCACCGACTATTCCAATATCTTCGGCCAACTTGTTGGTTTTGTCAATGGCATCAAAACACATTCAACAGGCCGTAGTTGTCAACAAAATGACGCAAATATAACTGCGTGCTTAATTGGATGTCATTCTACTTTTGGGTGCGCCTGTAGCTCAAAGGATGAGCGCACCACCGACTATGGTGAGGATGCGGGTTCGAATCCCGTCAGGCGCTCCCAATTGTGTGAGAGCCTGACGAGATACTGCGTCAGGCTCTCACCAGACTTGTAGTCTTTTCTCAAGAGATTGAGGAATTGTGAGTACTGATCCGCTTTTAACGCCGTTCACCTTAAAGAATCTGACTTTGCGAAATCGCATCGTCAGCACTTCGCACGAACCTTCATATAGTGAAGATGGTTTGCCTAAGGATCGTTACCGCGCGTATCACGTTGCTAAGGCCAAAGGTGGCGTTGGACTGACCATGATTGGTGGCAGCGCAATAGTTAGTCGCGAAAGCGCACCAGCATTTGGCAACTTACAGCTTTGGAAAGATGAAACGGTTCATTGGCTTCGCCTACTGACTGATGAAGTGCACGACAACGGCGCAGCCGTAATGATTCAACTCACTCACTTAGGTCACCGTAGTAGTAGCTATTCAGGCGATTGGTTGCCAACGATTTCAGTAAGCGCAGTTCGAGAGAAGGCGCACAGGTCCTTCACTAAAGAAGCGGAGGATTGGGATTTAGATCGCATCAAGGCTGACTATGTGACTGCGGCACAGAAGTGTGTTGAAGCCGGCATGGATGGTATTGACTTGATGATTCATGGTCACTATCTAGATTCATTTATGACTCCGTTCTGGAATCAACGCACAGATGAGTATGGCGGCTCGCATGAAAATCGCATGCGTTATCCGCTTGAAGTTA
>CANKTT010000031.1 GCA_947486505.1 Actinomycetota bacterium
ACAGATCCAGCAGTTGTGGTACCAGCTGACAAGCAGGCACTGATTTCACCACTTCCTAACTGTGGTGAAGAAGCCCGCGAGTTGTACACCCAGGTATTCACTACTTGGACAACTAGCCAATAAGACCCTCGGGTTATCAAGTAACGCCCACCCTGTGGATTTCACAGAGTGGGCGTTACTTTTTTGTTATCTGACAATTTCAAATTTCTTTAGGTTTCCTCTGAAATGTCGGTCTAGATGGCGATTCCTCTGGCATTCTGTACTTACATTCCTACTTTTAAGGGAGACCTATGAAGATCATGAACAAGCGCAAAACCACTTACATTGCAGCTCTTGCTGCTGCAGGTGCATTGCTACTTTCCGCATGTGGTGGCGAATCCACTGCTACTGACGGAGCATCGACTCCTGCTCCTTCAGCATCCAGCGAATTTCCAACATCTGGATCGGGCGTAGTTAACCTATACAACTGGACTGACTACATTGATCCAGAACTACTTACTAGGTTCGAAGCTGAGACTGGCATCGAAGTCATCCTTGACACATTCGATAGCAATGAAACTTTGCTTGCAAAACTTCAATCTGGCGCAACTGGCTATGACATCATCATGCCGTCTGACTACATGGTTGAGCAGATGATTGGTTTAGGAATGCTGCAAGAAGTTGACGTAGCGTCATTCCCAAATGGAAAGTTCATCGCTCCTGAGTTCATGGATGTGTACTTTGATCCAGGTCGCAAGTTCACCGGCCCTTACATGTATGGCACAACTGGCATCGCTTGTAACACCAAGCTGGAGCCAGAATGTGAAAACATCAAATCTTGGAAAGACCTATTCACAGGTAACTACGCCAAGGTAAACGCGCTTAAGGACCAGGTAGAGATCGTTTCTGCAGCACTTCGCGCAACTGGCGTTCCTGCTTCCGATCTATGTACCACTGACAAAGCAAAGTATGTTGCTGCCGAAGAGATGTTAGCTGGATTCAAGCCAGCTGTCATTGATAACGATGGTGGTAACGAGCGCATGATCACCGGACAGGCACACATCCGTACTTCCTGGAACGGCGACACACATCGTATGAAGATGGAAAATCCAGATATCATCTTCATTTACCCAACTGAAGGCCTGAACTTCTGGTCAGATCACATGGCTATTCCAGTCGGTGCACCAAATCTGGATAATGCCAAGATCTTTATTAACTGGTTGATGGATCCGGCAAACATGGCTGCGGCAAGTAACTTCTCTGGTTACAACAACGCAATCACGGGAACTGCTGACCTTATGGCTGATGAGCTAAAGAACGACCCAGGTGTAATTGTTCCGGAAGAGAACAAGGCACTACTTAGCCCAATTCCAAACTGTGGCGAAGAAGCGCGTGAGCTATACACCCAGGTGTTTACCACTTGGTTAGATAGCCAGTGATAATTAACTAATCAAACAAAGCAGCCTTACCTTCGGGTGAGGCTGCTTTGTTTATGCTCCAATAATCTGAATTTGTTTCGAAGCCTCAAAGACTGCGGCAGCGCGCCTAGTCAGTTTTGCTGGATCATTCACGAGTGCAACCAGTCTGGCGGGAGGAATTGGATCGCTGATTTCAAGAATGGCGAATTTCTTTCCTTCAAGGGACTGGTTGTGTGCCGGCCTGAGATTTAACAGGGCAACACCCACTTCTCTCGCGACCATTGCTCGTACGAGTTCGGCACTTGTTGAACGATACGCAATTTCAAGATCGAGACCCGACTTGCTAAGGGCTTGTGCAAAATAGTCTCGACTATGAGGCAGATCCAAGAGCACTAACTTCTCCCCTGCGAGCTGACTTAAGGAGATTCGCTCAGACTTTGCTAGCCGATGGGTTGCGGCAACTACTACGTGAGCTGGGACGTCAACCAAGTGTTCAATTGTCACCTGTGAGGAATGACCAAAGTCATATCCAAACCCGATCTCAAACTTTCCGCTTAGCACGCCTTCATTTAATTCATTCAGGTCAACTTCAGAAATGCGCGCTTCAATCTCAGGGTTATCTCTACTAAGTCGGGCAACCAATTCTGGAACGAAGTAAGGCGCGATAACAGAGAAGATCCCTATCGAGATTGGTCCAATTGGAGCTGTTCCTAAATCATGAGCAACCTGCTCGAGGCTCTGAGCATCTTCGATCAGATTTCTAGCTTGAATCAGTAATCGCTCGCCAGCGTCAGTTAATGAAACTCCTTTGGCGTGATGGCGTACCAAGAGTTGAAGATTCATAGCTCGCTCAAGTTCACTGATCCCACTTGAAAGAGTTGACTGCGAAACATGCAAGGCATTTGCTGCGCCCGTTACAGAACCATGCTCGGCAACAGCCAGCAAGTATTCCAATTGGCGCAGCGTGTAAGCAGGCATTGCTATTCCTAAAAACTAAGGCCTTATAGATTAAGTGTATCGAATAAATCGAACTTAAAAACTTTCTAATTCGGCTTGACCGAACCTGATTTTCTAAGACATTGTGGAAGCAAGTCGCCCTTATAGGAGTTATGAATGCCATCTGAGGAATTCGAAGTCGTCGTCGTTGGAGCCGGACAAGCTGGCGTTGCAATGAGCGAACATCTGTCGAATGCCGGAATCTCCCATGTTGTTTTGGAGCGCGATCGAATTGCTGAGCGTTGGCGATCTGAGCGCTGGGATTCATTGGTAGCAAACGGCCCAGCTTGGCATGACCGCTTTCCTGGCCTGGAATTTGAAGATTACGATCCTGATGCATTCGTACCAAAAGATGCAGTTGCAGATTATTTCGTTGCGTACGCCCAGAAATTCAATGCCCCAATTAGAACTGGCGTTGAAGTTAAATCTGTATCACGGCTTACAACTGGTGCTGGCTTTAAAGTCGATACTTCAGCCGGTGAGATAAGCGCAAAGTATGTTGTGGCGGCAACCGGTCCCTTTCAAAAACCAGCAATCCCGCCAGTTATTCCTGAGAATACAAACTTGCATCAGCTTCACTCGAGCGATTACCACAATCCTGAACAGCTTCCAGAAGGTGCCGTGCTGGTGGTTGGAGCCGGATCATCTGGAGTACAGATTGCTGCTGACTTAAGAAAGTCCGGCAGAGACGTCTATCTTTCTGTTGGCGAGCATGATCGTCCACCTAGGCGGTATCGCGGAAGGGACAATGTTTGGTGGTTAGGTGTTTTGGGCAAGTGGGACTTAGCAACGCCTCCAGCGGGCGCTGAACATGTGACGATCGCAGTAAGTGGTTTTAATGGTGGCAAGACGGTTGATTTCCGAGATCTGGCCTATAGCGGAATAACTCTGCTCGGCTTAACGACTGCTTACGAAAATGGCGTGCTGAAATTTGCTGACGACTTAGAGCGAAACATTGCACGCGGCGATACTAACTTCTTGTCAGTACTTACTGAAGCGGATGAATTTGTCGCGCAGCATGGCTTGGATCTACCTTTGGAGCCTGAGGCCCACATCCTTGGCCCAATGCCTGAGGCGGCGCTGAATCCGATTCGAGAAATTGATTTAGCCTCAGTCGGTATCACTACGATTCTTTGGGCAACTGGATACTCAGTTGACTATGGTTGGCTAACTGTTCCTGGAGCATTAACTGATGCCGGCAAACCTGCACATCAACGTGGGGTTTCTAATGCAAAAGGTGTTTACTTTCTTGGCCAGCCTTGGCTCTCTAGGCGAGGCTCAGCATTTATCTGGGGGGTTTGGCACGATGCGAAATTCCTCGCAGATCAGATTCAAATCCAGCAAAGTTACAAAAGCTACGCTGGCACAGCCCGGGTTGTTCAATGATTGAATTTGCCCTTATCGAACTAAGGCTTTCGACTAACGTAAAACTTGAACCTACCGAAGGATGTAAATGACTCACAAGAGAATCAGGCCATTTAATACCAAGGTCACATACCCTGAGCAAAATCTCGATAACGATTTAGCCCAGGCTGTCGTTGCAGGCAACACTGTCTATTTGCGCGGACAGATTGGTCAAGACTTGGATACTCGAGAATCTGTCGGTATTGGCGATGTTGAAGCGCAGGCTGAAAAAGCAATGGCAAACATCAAGATGCTGCTTGAAGAAAGCGGTTCTGAACTTGGTGACATTACCAAAATTACGATTTACCTCGTCGACATTCGTTATCGCGAACCGGTTTATCGCGTAATGGGCAAATGGCTCAAGGGAGTTCATTATGTGTCTACCGGTTTAGTTGTCACAGCATTAGCTCGCCCGGAATGGCTAGTTGAAATAGATGCAACTGCCGTTATCCCAGAAACCAGAGATTAATGACAATTAGTATCGCTGCTCGCTGCGAGCGCACCGGAGCATTTGGAGTTGCAATTAGCAGCTCAAGTCCTGCGGTAGGTTCGCGTTGCCCAAATGTTCGGGCTGGTGTTGGCGCAGTATCAAGTCAAAATGTCACTGATCCAAGTCTTGGGCCAGCGCTTTTGGATGCCCTGCAATCTGGACTGGGCGCACATGAGGCGTTGACAAAGATTAGTTCAGTTGCAACTCATCCTGAATTTAGACAACTAACTGTTGTAGATAACACCGGTGAATCAGCGGTTTACTCAGGCGTAAAGTCACTTGGGATAAATGCCGACGTCACTGCAAAAAATGTGGCAGCTGCTGGCAACATGCTTGCTAATCCTGATGTGATTCAGGCAATGATTGATTCGTTTAACGCAACGCCTGATACTGAGCTTGCCGACCGATTAATTCGGGCCTTGGAGGCGGGCGTTAAAGCTGGCGGCGAAGCGGGACCAGTGCACTCAGCAGCCGTGCTTGTGGCAACTGAAGTTTCCTGGCCCACAACTAATCTTCGAGTTGATTGGGATGAAGACCCGATTTCAAAACTAAGAGATATCTACAACGTTTGGGCTCCACAGTCACAGGATTATTTGACTCGCGCACTTAATCCCAACTCTGCACCTTCCTATGGTGTGCCAGGAGATGAATAGTCATGTCAGACCATAAGCAAAGCGTGATTAATCGGGTAACTGAAGTAGGTTCTGAACTACTCTCCTTAAGTCACAAAATTCATACAAATCCAGAAGTTGCTTGGCAAGAGTTCGAAAGTTCGGCTGCAGTTGCGAAAACTCTTAGTGATCACGGCTTTGACGTTTTGGAACAAGTTGCTGGATTACCAACTGCATTTCGCGCTGAATTTGGATCTGGGGACCTAACTGTTGCCTTGTGCGCTGAGTACGACGCTCTTCCAGGATTGGGGCACGCTTGTGGTCATAACATAATTGCCTCTTCGTCTGTTGGTGCAGCAATCGCTTTGTCTTCCGTTGCAAAAGATTTGAACTTAAAGGTTGTTGTTCTTGGAACTCCCGCCGAAGAAGGTGGCGGCGGAAAAATAGTAATGCTGGAACGAGGCGCTTTTGATGGCATTGATGTTGCAGCTCTAGTTCATCCTGGTCCTGTTGATGTTGCATTCGCTGAGCCATTTGCAGTTCGACACATAGCAGTGAAGTTTTCTGGAAAAGCTTCGCATGCAGCCGCTTACCCGGAACAAGGAATTAACGCAGCTGATGCATTTACTATCGCGCAAGTCGCCATCGGATTACTTCGTCAACAACTTCCAAGTACTGTTCGCGTTCATGGCGTAATGACTCGAGGCGGCGAAGCCCCGAATGCGATACCTGAAATTACTGAAGGTCGCTGGTATGTCCGAGCAACTTCCACCAAGTTAATGGAAGAAACCTTTGATCGCGTGGCAAAGTGCTTTGAGGCCGGCGCACTAGCCACTGGTTGTTCGCTGGAAATTCATGATGAAAGTGAACCGTATTCAGAGTTCACTAATCACCCGAATCTAAATGACATCTACAAGGCAAACGCTGAATCAATCGGTCGGGTGTTTGATGACAACGACCCTCGGATCAAAATGAATCGTGCCAGTACCGACCTTGGAAATATCTCCAAAGTCATTGCCAGCATTCACCCATACATCGGCGTTAACAGCGGATCAGCCGTGAATCATCAAAAGGAATTTGCTGCGGCTTGCGTAACTGCTGACGCTGACCAGGCAGTGCTTGATGCCGCAAAAGCAATGGCTATGACTTTGGTTGACATTGCCTCAGACCCTGCTCTTCGCGAGTATGTTAAGGGGTATTCAAGGCCATGAGAAACCGCATAGCTAAAGATACGAGGGGATCACAATGAAAACTCGGGATGAATGGGAAAAGGCTGCTGCAGGCCTTTCATTTGATGGTCGAGCAGTTATCAATGGCACTCGCATTGAAACCGAAAAAACTTCGGAAAACATTAGTCCCGTCACCGCTAAGTCACTAGCTGATGTTTCAGAGTGTGGCCAACACGAAGTGGATCAAGCTGTTGCAAGTTCCCGCACCGCGTTTGATAACAGCTGGTCACGAATGTCCCCTGGTTCGCGAAAAGGTTCGCTGCACAAACTTTCCGAATTGATCATGTCGAATGCTGACGAACTAGCCCTGCTTGATGTTCTAGATATGGGCAAACCGATCTCAGATGCAACCACGATTGACATTCCAGGTTCTGCTGCGATTCTCAATTTTTATGCCGAGGCAATCGATAAAGTCAGCGGCGAAATTCCCGTCACGAATCCGGGCAATGTGGCGCTGGTTAGGCGGGTTCCACTAGGCGTGGTTGGGGCGGTTGTTCCGTGGAACTATCCACTAGAAATGGCAATCTGGAAACTTGGCCCAGCATTAGCAGCAGGTAACACCGTTGTATTAAAGCCAGCTGAGCAATCACCACTTTCTTCGCTTCGCTTAGCTGAACTTGCATTGGAAGCTGGCTTGCCAGAAGGAACCCTAAACGTCGTTACCGGCCAGGGCGAAACAACAGGCGCAGCTGTTGGCTTACATCCAGAAATTGATGTGCTCACCTTTACTGGCTCAACCCAAGTGGGTAAGTACTTTATGAATTACTCCGGAGAATCCAACATGAAACAAGTTTGGTTGGAGTGTGGAGGCAAAAGTCCAAACTTGGTGTTTGCCGATACTGCGAATTTGGAAGAAGCAGCAGAGTTTGCCGCCCGAGCAATTTTCTTTAACCAAGGTGAAGTTTGTTCAGCAAACTCTCGCTTACTTGTTGAAAAAAGCATTGTCGAGCAGTTCACTGAGCTAGTGATTAATCAAGCTAAGAAAATCAAGTTAGGTAATCCGCTTGATCCCACAACCACCATGGGACCACTGGTTGATCGCAATCAAACAGGGCGTGTGGCTGACTTTATTTCAAGCGGTTCTGTTTCGGCTCAACTTGCCCACGGTGGCTCGCGACTCACCATCGATGGATCCGATTGCTACATCGAACCAACCGTATTCACAAATGTCCCACTACAAAGCTCAATCGCAAATGATGAAATCTTTGGACCCGTCTTATCGATTCTGCCATTTGAAACCGAGGCTGAAGCAATTTCAATAGCAAATAACAGCATCTACGGATTAGCAGCCTCAGTTTGGACTTCAAACTTAAGTCGAGCGCATCGAGTATCCGATGCATTGCATGCAGGAACCGTTTCAGTTAACACCGTCGATGCACTTGGCATGAATATTCCATTCGGTGGATTCAAGCAATCAGGCTTTGGGCGGGATCTATCGCTGCACGCATTAGATAAATACACTGGGTTGAAAACAACCTGGATTCGATACGAATAGAACTTAGAAGCGAAAACTAGGAGAAGAAATGGCAACTACTAAAAAGTCAACACAGGAACTAGCTGATATTGACCGTGCTCACATAATCCATCCCTACTTGCCAAAGTCAACCACTGAGCGAGTCATCATGGCTCGTGGCCAAGACTGTGCGTTGTGGGATACCGATGGCAAGGAATACCTTGATGCCACAGGTGGATTGTGGTTGGCGCAAATCGGCCACGGTCGCGATGAAGTTGCTGCCGTTGCTGCTGAGCAGATTTCAACCTTGGAATACTTCACCAGTTTCTGGGAGTTCAGCAATGAGCCTGCCATTGAATTAGCGGCAAAGTTGGTTGAGATCTCTCCAGAAAATATCAATCACGTCTACTTCACCAGTGGTGGTTCGGAAGGAAATGAAGCTGCTATCAAGATGGCTCGTTATTACCATCATCGCAAAGGCGAAACTGGCCGCAACTGGATTTTAGCTCGAGAGAAGGCTTACCACGGCGTTGGTTACGGCGGCGGAACGCTAACTGGCTTTGATGTTTATCACGATGGCTTTGGACCAAACATGCCAAATGTTCAGCACTTAACAACTCCTTGGCCATATCGTCAAGAACTTTTTAATGGAGAAGATCCGACAGACTTCTTGATTAATGAACTCGAAGAAACCATCGCTCGAATTGGCGCTGACAAAATTGCAGCCATGGTCGGCGAACCAATTATGGGTGTTGGTGGCATGTTGGTTCCACCAGATGACTACTGGATTCGCGTGCAAGAAGTTCTGCACAAACATGGAATTCTTTTGATCTTCGATGAAGTAGTTACTGCTTATGGTCGAGTTGGCGAATGGTTTGCGGCTCAACACTTTAATGTTCAGCCAGACATCATCATTACTGCAAAGGGAATTACTTCTGGTTACATCCCACTTGGGGCAGTTCTAACCACGGATGCAGTTGCCGCTGAACTTGAAAAAGATTTCGGTTTCCCAATGGGCTTTACCTACAACGGTCATCCAACAGCAGCAGCTGTCGCGCTCAAGAATCTTGAAATCATCGAACAAGAAGGCCTGCTTGAAAAGGCTAAAAAGATGGGCCAGTATCTGCACGAAGGTTTGCGAACAATTCTGGATCTGCCAATTGTCGGTGAAGTTCGATTTGTTGGCATGATGCATGCAGTCGAACTTGTGACTGACAAAGAATCTCGCACGCCACTTCCAATGCTGCAACCAATGCTGCCAGATGTGATTCGCCGCGAAGAAGGTGTGATTGTTCGTGACTGTGGGCACAACCTAGTGCTTTCGCCACCACTAATCATGACTGAGGCAGAAGCAGATCGAATGGTTGCGGCAATGCGCAAGGTACTTGAGCGAACTACTCCAGATGGCGTGATTCATTAAGTTTGGGTGTTGCTCGCTAATAAGTTGAAGTAGGCTCAATATTTATGAGGGCCAAACACTTGAAGCTTGCGATTGGTTTCCTTGCCTTGTCATTGCTGGTTTCGACTACTCCAGCTCAGGCAAATGAAACACCAGCTAGAGATTTTTGTGCAAATAAGTATTCGGGGAAAGTACGGGCGATTGCTACGGGAACATGTACACCAAGGGAAAGGTCGCTTGGTGCTGGCCCACTCATTCGACCGAAGAAGCGGCCAAATGACTTAGTGCCGCAATTGTTGTCGCGCTACCAAGCAGCTAAAGTATCCGCAAAACTAAGCGGGCACACGTTTGCTATTACAAGTGGATACCGAAGCCTTGCAACCCAAAAATTTTTGTACGAGCGAGCGATTAAACGTCATGGTTCTGCGGCAGCGGCAAGCAAGTGGGTACTGCCTCCAACGAAATCAAACCATCCCTGGGGATTAGCGCTTGACATTAATTATGGTGTTGGCGGTACTAAAGGGAAGAAAGCTGCAGCTTGGCTTGAAAAGAATGGCTACAAATACGGCTTGTGTCGTCGTTACGAAAATGAATGGTGGCACTTCGAACCATTGGTTGCTCCTGGTCAAAAATGCCCAAAGATGGAACCTTACGCGTCCTAGCGAGTACCTAAGGTTTGAGAAAGCTGCTTAGTAATCGAATTCCACGCTGACTCACCTTGATCTTCCGTTGTCCAAGTATTCGAGTATCCAGTAAATATCCAGCGCGGTGTATCGGAGTCATCCCACACATAACCCAAGGTGTTGATTCGCCAAAGTCCAACTGGTGGTTGATCACCTTCAACGGAAAGGTACCAACCATTCTTTACTGCTGCGGTCCACAGTGCTGGAATTCCTCCACTGCCGCCGGCACCCCAAGCCTGCTCAGGTTCAACTTGGGTCATTAAGTCCCTCAGTACAATGCGCTGAGTTTCGAGCAGCGGACTCTCTGCGGTTCCAACTACTTTATTCAATAACAATGCTTGGTCACTTGAATTTGTCTGGATCGTGCCCCAAGTTCGGCCAGCAACCGTTGCAGTGAGCGAATATCTCTGGATCACAGAATTTATGCCAGCGTTTTCGCCGATTGCAAGGAATAGTCTGTTGGCTGATTCGTTGTTAGATTCTGTGATCATAAAATCGAGATCTGGATAGATAGTTGCGTAATCCAGCAAGCCAGCAGCAACCATTTCAAGTGCCCGAGTCGCAACCATAACTTTTCCAGTTGAGGCAGTTGGAAAAGTGACAGCCTTGTCTCCGAGTGAATACTCGCAGCCTTCTACTAAATCAATTACGTTCACGTTAAATCTTGTTGGCTGAAACTCCATTAACCACGTGTCGACAAAAGTTTCTGGAAATGGCGAGTTAGCATCGCAGTCAAATGCTGGAGTTACAACCGGAACAGGGATCGGGGCAGAAGAGCTTTCAAGTAATTGCATAGAAGTCTGCCCCGATGCAAATTTCAAAATCAGTATCAGACCAGTAGCTGCGGCTCCAAAAACCAAGGTGCGACGCAATAGATAGGTAGACCTGGACGGCCGCGATTCACTCACGTGCCCGCGAAAGGAATCGAACCTTCGACCTTCTGCTCCGGAGGCAGACGCTCTATCCACTGAGCTACGCGGGCAAAACTATCTGCCTGAGTGACTTTATCAGTGGAGGGAACTAGCCCACATACTTGGCAAAGATGACATACAGTGGAATGAGCAAGACACGGGAGTCCACAACAGGGTGGGCTGAGAGGGTGTCCGATCTTTTGATCATCACACCGACCGTTTAACCAGTCCGGTAATGCGGATTGTAGGAGGAATGCATTCTATGTTTTCAGAAATAAATGAATTTGTTAGCACTGTTCTATTCACAGTTTTGGGCTACCAAGTAACCCTGCTTGAGTTAGTTGCAGTTATCGCGTCCGCGACAGGCGTCTGGCTAGGTACAACCGGCAAACGAATCATGTGGCCATGGTACGGAATCAGCGGAGTACTTTATGGCTGGCTTTTCTTAAACTATGAACTTTATGCCAGCGCTTCGGTACAGCTTGTATTTATAGCTGCAGCGATTTGGGGCTGGTTCGGATGGGGACCACAAGGTGCAAGTTCCCGAAACTTGACCTGGACGTTACGCGTAACTGTAATAAGTGCAGGAACCGTAATCTGGTTGCTGATTACACCGCTCCTAGTTTCACTTGGAGCTGCCGCAGCTCGTCCAGACGCTTTCGGTTTGGTCTTTAGCGTTATCGCGCAAGTCCTGATGGTTTTGCAGTTTCGCGAGAATTGGATTGTTTGGTTAGTAGTCAACATTGTTTACGTTGGGCTCTACTGGTCGCAGGACCTCAAGTTCACTTCATTGTTATATGTTGTCTTTGCGGCAATTGCACTTCGCGGGTGGATCAACTGGCAAAAACTACAGCGCACAGTTAGTTAGATCATGACATTTTTTGAGTTGTCAAAAATCAAGTCCGCGATCGAAACCAGCAATGCAGTGTGTGGTGAAACCAAAATTGTCACGATAGATGGACCTGCTGGTTCTGGAAAAACCACTTTAGCTAAAGAACTATCGATTTCCATGTCTGATGCAAGCAGCAATATGGGTGTGGTTCATCTTGATGAGCTTTATGAAGGCTGGAATGATGCGTTAGGTCAGAAACTGTTTGATCGCATTGAGGCTTGGATTTTGGCGCCAATTAGAAATGGTTTAAATCCTAAGTACCTTCAATACGACTGGCATCAAGGTAAGTATGCGAGTTGGGCGGAATTACCACTAACCCCAATTGTCATTATTGAAGGTGTTGGATCAGGGCACAGCGTGCTTCGAAAGTATGTCTCCCAAGCAATTTGGGTGGAAGCTGATGATGATTTGCTTCTGGATCGCGTAGTTCAACGAGACGGCGAAGTCGTCCGCGATGAGATGTTGATTTGGAAAGCGCGGGAACAAGATTATTTTGAATCACAGAACGTTAAAGGTTCTGCCCACATACACATGCGTGGTCAATAATCCCAACTACCAGGGAACTACTTTTCGATCTTCCCAAAGTAATCCAGTTTCGGTTTCTGGAGTATGTTCTCTGGTTGCTAGCCAAACGATTGTGTCCGCTGCTTCTTCAGGACTTCGTGGTGCATCAGGTCCACCCATATCAGTGCGAGTGTGATTGGGGCACATTGCGTCAACTAAAACCCCCCGACTGCCATTACCCAATTCTGCAGCCAAGTTTTTAGTCAAAGCATTCACCGCAGTTTTTGATATTCGGTAAGGAGCCAATCCACCTGCAAGGCCTGGTCCACTAAATCTTCCCAAGCATGCTGAGACATTAATGATTCGACCTGATTTGCGCTGTGCCATTTGTGGCCCAATTGCGGAAATCATATTGAAAGTGCCATCCAAATTGACTCCCATGACACGATGCCACTCATCATTTGTGGTGCGCAAAGTCTTCGCCATTTTTTCACTCATAACACCGGCAGAGTTAATCAATATGTCAGCCTGTGAAGCTAGCTCGTGCTGGCTAATTAGTTCGGCAACTTTTGGCCCATCGGCTACATCCACACAGATACTGTCGGCATCAATTCCCAGGCCGACAAGGGCCGAGACCGACGAACTCAGATTTTCGGGACTTTGACCAATAAGGACAACTGTGGCGCCTAGGGCGCCCAGTTCTTTGGCGGCTGCAAAGCCAATCCCTCTGGATCCACCCGTAATTACCACCACTTTTTCGGCAAGAGTGGATGAGGTTGATAAGGAATTAGGAATCGACGTCATGCCTTAACCCTGCCTTAGAGCCAGGCCTTATGCACTTTGAACGACGCGCCAGGTGAGCGATACGCTTTCCTTACAAACGCAGTTCAAGAAGGAAGGCCCCAAGCCGTGTCCGGACCAGTAAATAGTCCATTTGGAGCCAACGATTGGCTCGTTGACGAGTTGTATCAGCAGTTCCTTGAAGATAAGCAATCAGTTGACCCAGCTTGGTGGGAATTCTTCGCCGACTACTCCCCTAGCGATTTTTCGCCTCATGCAGCAACAGGTAAACCGGTAGCAACTCCTGCTGTGCCAGTTGCTACCCAACCCATTGTTACGCCACCGCCTGCTGCTCAGCCATCTGCTCAGCCTTCAGTGCCTGCTGAATCAATTGCGAAACCCACGCCGGCCTCACTTGCTGACGATGTCATTGAAAAACTAAAGGGAACTTCAGCCCGCGTCGTAACGAACATGGAAGCAAGTTTAGAAATTCCGACTGCTACTTCAGTGCGCGCAGTTCCAGCAAAGCTAATGGTTGATAACCGAATCGTAATTAATAATCACTTGGCACGTGGCCGAGGTGGAAAAGTTAGCTTTACTCACATCATTGGGTTTGCAATTGTTCGCGCAATGCGCGAAATGCCAGACATGAATGTTTCATACACAACCGTTGATGGCAAACCAGCGATTGCCCGACATCAACAAGTTGGACTTGGGCTCGCAATTGACCTTGCAAAAGAAGATGGCTCCCGCCAGTTGCTAGTTCCCTGCATTAAGTCTGCTGACTCTATGGACTTCGCAGCATTTTGGTCCGGCTATGAAGATGTGATTCGTAAGGCGCGTTCCGGAAAACTTGCAGTTGAAGATTTCCAAGAAACAACTGCCAGCCTGACAAATCCTGGAACCATTGGAACCGTCCACTCCGTTCCACGTTTGATGCCTGGACAAGGCGTCATTATTGGCGTCGGAGCGATGGACTATCCAGCCGAATGGCAAGGCGCTTCTGAAGACGCTTTAGCTAAAAATGCTGTTAGCAAGATTATGACTTTCACCAGTACTTACGATCACCGAGTAATTCAAGGCGCACAGTCCGGAGATTTCTTGCGTCGCATACATCAATTGCTACTTGGTGCCGACGGCTTCTATGATGATATTTTCCGTGCGCTCCAGATTCCTTATGAACCAATTCGTTGGGCCCAGGATCTTGCAACATCACATGGTGCTGATCTAGACAAAACCGCTCGGGTTCAAGAAATGATTCATGCGTTCCGAGTTCGTGGGCATTTG
>CANKTT010000032.1 GCA_947486505.1 Actinomycetota bacterium
CATCCGAGTTGGTTCAACCCAGACCGTAACGATTTCCAGCACAGAGCTTGGCTTGCCAGCAGATGCAGAAGTAACAGGTGTGTCAACAGATGCAGATCTTGTAGCTGTAACTGCTGAACCAATAGTTGAGAATGTAGAAAGCACTAACTCAGTAACTCCAGTTGGTGGCGAAGCTGCCTTCACGATCACTGCACTAGGTCTAACGCCGGTTTACGAATTAGGCGACACACTTCCGTCCGGTAAAAACGTTGGCGATGACATCCCAGAGACAATTACTTTCAGGTCATTGAACTACCAGGATGTTGTTGTTAGTGTCTCAACCTTTGATGAACTAAAGTCCTCAGACTTTACTGAAGAAGAAAGTGGCCAGAACACTCTTGCGCTTGTCACTGGCACAGCAGCAGTAACTGCAGAAATCTCTGCTTACTTAGCGCTAACAGCTGCTGATGTGGTTTCGGTTCAGTCATCTGATGCAAGCATCACAATTGAAGAGTCCGCAATCCCAGCAAATGGCATTGCAACCTTCAACATCTCAGGCAGCTCAGCGACTAACGTGGATGACCCTACAACTCTTGCTGTAAACGAAGCAGAGCCAGCGGTTCTAACCTTCAGCGCAGCGGGTCGTTCAGACTTAGTTGTTTATGTAACTGTTACGGACCCAGCACTTGAGACAGATCTAGATGCAGATGTAACAAATCTAGACATCCGCGTTGGCTCAACCCAGACCGTAACGATTTCTAGCTCCGCCTTAGGCTTGCCAGCAGATGCAGAAGTAACAGGTGTGTCAACAGATTCAGATCTTGTAGCTGTAACTGCTGAACCAATAGTTGAGAATGTAGAAAGCACCAACTCAGTAACTCCAGTTGGGGGCGAAGCTGCCTTCACGATTACTGCACTAGGTCTAACGCCGGTTTACGAATTAGGCGACACACTTCCGTCCGGTAAAAACATAGGTGACGCCATCCCAGAGACAATTACTTTCAGGTCATTGAACTACCAGGATGTTGTTGTTAGTGTCTCAACCTTTGATCAGCTAAAGTCCTCAGACTTTACTGAAGAAGAAAGTGGCCAGAACACTCTTGCGCTTGTCACTGGCACAGCAGCAGTAACTGCAGAAATTTCTGCTTACTTTGCACTAACAGCTGCTGATGTGGTTTCGGTTCAGTCATCTGATGCAAGCATCACAATTGAAGAGTCCGCAATCCCAGCAAATGGCATTGCAACCTTCAACATCTCAGGCAGCTCAGCGACGACTGAGGCAGCAGTTCTAACCTTCAGCGTCGATAACCGTCCAGGCCTAAGGCCAATGGAGGTTTACGTAACTGTAATTGACCCTGAACTTGAAGCAGATGAAACAAGCCTAGAAATCCGCGTTGGCTCAACCCAGACCGTAACGATTTCTAGCTCCGCTCTAGGCTTGCCAGCTGATGCAGAGGTAACAGGTGTGTCAACAGATTCAGATCTAGTTGCTGTAACGGCGGGACCAATAGTTGAGAATGTAGAAAGCACTAACGCAGTAAATCCGGTTAATGGCAACGCCACATTCACTATTACTGCACTAGGTCTAACGCCGGTTTACGAATTAGGCGACACACTTCCGTCCGGTAAAAACGTTGGCGATGACATCCCAGAGACAATTACTTTCAGGTCATTGAACTACCAGGATGTTGTTGTTAGCGTCGCAACCTTCGATGAACTAAAGTCCTCAGACTTTACTGAAGGAGAAAGTGGCGCAAAGACACTTGAATTGTTTGTCGGTGCAAATTCCGTTTCAGCGGCGATTTCCGCATACCAGACTTTGGCTGATGCCGAGACGGTTACTGCTACGTCGAGTAATCCGGCATTTGTAACTGTTACTCCATCTGCAACTCCAACTGCAGGTGCCGCAACATTTACCATTGCACCTGTTTCGGCAGGTTCCGCAGAGCTCACATTCAGCGCGCCTGGCCGTGAAGATTTGGTAGTTGCGGTGAATGTCGTAGCTCCTTACCTCGCTATTTCCGAGAGTGCCACTGAAGACTTGGCCGAAATGTTCGCTGGACAGTCCAAGCAGGTCGAAATCGGATTTAAGGGAGCAGGCGGCAAGGCAACGATGCCGAACGATGTTGTCATAACAGGAGTTGCCGGACTTGGGACTGATACCGGTTCCGTATCGGTTCAAAAAATTGGCACCTCCAGCCAATTCACAGTTACTGGTGTAACCGCAGGGTCAGCATCTGTAACCTTCTCAGCACCAGGCTTCACCAGTGTTGTATTGGATGTAGAAGTTTCTAAGGGAGAGCTTGCAACTGAAGAAACTTTCTTTGATCTTTATGCATCGCAGTCAGTGACATTTGATGTAGCTTCTGAAGACTTCCCAATTTCTTCTGCAGGAATGTTGTTTGATGCAGTGATTAGAGAGTCTGAAGAAGATCCTGCAGTTGAAGCTTCGGTTGAAACAGTCCCTCTTCTTGATGAGAATGGGGTTGCGATACCTGGAAAGTTTGTCGCCCAGGTAACTATCAAGGGTCTTATCGCTGGCGACACAGCAGTAACGATCTCTGACCAGGCGGGTAACTACGTTCCTGTCGAGGTCGAGGTAGCAGTAGCAACTCCAAGCCTGACTGCTGATTCATCAAGCTACGAAATGTTCTACGGTCAGTCAGTAGTGGTAACAGTTGCTTCTGATGAGATCGAACTTGGTGCATCAGAAATGGATAAAATTGTTGTAACACCGGCCGATGATACGGTTGTGAGCTTAGACAATCCTGCAACTGAGGATGTAGTAGAAGGACCTACCTTCGTTGAAGGCTCAGGTTATGAGTTCGTATTCTACGGTCTTGCAGCTGGATCCTCTGAGGTTGTTTTCTCCAGAGAAGATGGCTTTGCACCTGTAACAGTCAATGTGACGGTTGAGGCACCAGAGTTAGTTGCTGAACTGGATCTTTCCACGATCTTCATCGGTGACATCGCAAATGTTGTAGTTAGCTCTGATGAGCAGGCAATTTCGGAGGCAGACTTAGCGCTAATCGAAGCAGTCGCTTCGAACGAGGAGGCTGTTTCGGTTACACCTGGAGATGTGGGTGCCGATAACAACTCAGTTGCGTTGACAATTGAAGGTTTAACCGCTGGTAGCAGCACGATAACCCTTTCGATTCCTAATTACGCTCCAGTATTAGTTCAGATCACCGTTGCAACTCCAGCGCTAAAGACTGATGTAACTAGCATCAGAGCGTTCATTGGATTGCCAACTGTCATTGAAGTTTCTTCAGATGACAAGGTGCTTGAAAATGCAGTGACCGCTACCACCAAGGTTGGTTTGGCTATTGGCGAAGACTGCACTGGCGAAAACACTGGAGAAGGCGTAAGCGAAGGTGAAATCACCAAGGTTACGCTGTGTGGCGTTGAAAAGGGTAGCTACCTTGTGACTCTTACCGCGGATAACTACGCTCCTGTGATAGTTCGGGTTATCGTTGTAGCTCCGTCGTTGAAGAGTGAAGTAACTAAGGTCGAGATATTTAGTGGCAGCATTGGAGAGATCCAAATCTCGTCTGATGACTTGGCTCTAACGAGTGACATTAAGGTCACTGCGGCCAATACACCGGGTATCACCTTTGTAAATGAAGATAATTTAGAAGCAGAGTCAGATAATGAAGCTTTTGGATCCGATGAAGGCCTAGCCTCATTCAAGTTCACCGCTTCGACACCTGGTGCTTACCGCGTCAATTTCAACTCGACAGGATTCAAGCAGGTTGGCGTGTTGGTAGTTGTAGTTCGCCCTGAATTGACATCCGACGTGGCTTCAGTTTCGGTAAACAATGGTGGTCTGGTTGAATTCACAGTTTCATCCAGCGACATTGATCTGGCTGACACACTGGTTCTGGATGCAGCAATCGGTGATGAAGAATTGGGCAGTGCTGAAGTAACGTCAGTTTCGAATGGTGAAGCTGTGGTTTCATTCATCGGAACGTCGATTGGAAAGTCAGCGATTACTGTCACGGCACCTAACTTCAAGCCAGTAGTAGTCCGGGTAACCGTACTGCCGACACGTCTGGAACTTGATGTGGATTCATTCACCTCAGTAGTGCACGGTGTCACTCGCGTGACAGTAACGTCTCCTGACTCATCCGTGTTTGATCCAACTACCCTTGAGGCACTAGCTTCAAAGGAAGGCATTGTAGAAGTAACGCCTTATGTAGTTGAGTCTGATGAAAATCTAACTGCAGAAGAGAATGCAGCTCTGACTCCTCAACAGATAGCTGATCTTTCCTCAGAAGATTCAGAACCTGGTAAGGCTGTCTTTGACATCAAGGGCTTGGCAAAGGGTTCAACACGAATCAGTTTCACAGGCGAAGGTTTCACATCCGCGTCGGTCTCTGTAAAGATCAACACCGCACTTCTATTAGCGAACACTTCCAACATGCAATTGTTCGCCGGACAGACATCAGAAGAGTCACCGATCGTGATCTCGTCACCTGATTTGTCCCTAACAGAAGAGTTGGCACTCAACTTCGAAGCATCACCTGGTGCTGCGATTGAGGTTGGCGACATCGTTTATGAAGAAGGTGTAGCGACTGTAACCATCAAGGGAACTGCAAAGGGACGCGACAAGCTAGTAGTTTCTGGAGAAGGATTTAAGGCCGTCTCAGTTTCAGTCAACATAGTCGAAGCAGCCTTGGTGACTAACGTTTCATCCGTAAGTTTCCGAGCAGATGGTTCAGCAATCGTAAAGGTCAGCTCCAAGGATCTGCCTTTGAGCGAGGAATTCGATCCAATGTCACTTGAACTTTTGGGTGGCGGAGCGCTTGAAGGTCTGGTAACAGTCGGGGAAGTTGTAGATTTCACCGATGGCGTAGCGACAATCACGCTGATTGCTCCAGACGTTGCCGAAAGGTTGTCCGGAACTCTGACCATCAAGGCGGAGAACTACAAGGGTAAAACTCTGAAGGTTACTGTTGCTCCAACTCCAGTCTGTGTTGACAAGGCTCTAGGACAGATTAAGTTCGGAAACGACGCGAAACTGTCAAGTGCTGCAAAGTCAAGCATCGCGAAGTTTGCGGCGGAGTTAGTCGACAATAAGTGTGTTGGCACGACTCTTACCTCCTACGTACCAGCTGCAAACACAAAGGCAAACGCAGCCAAGTACGCAAAGGAACTACAGCTTGCATCATCACGTGAAGCCGCAGTGAGTTCAGCTCTTACCGCTGCGATCCTGAAGCTTCGTGCAGATAGTGAGATTGTGGTAACTGTCGTTAGAGGAACTGTCCCAACATCGGTACTGAATGGCTCGGCTGCAGCGCAGGCGAGTTACCGCAGAATCGATGTGGCTGCTAACTCAACTATTGAGACTGCAAGAAGCTTCAAGCTTCGCAGGTTGATCTAGTAATTACTAAACAAGTGACACTGTGCCTCGATATCTGGCACAGTGTCACTTGGTAGTTTGAAGGCATCTTTGAAAATTTGGATAGTAACGAGTTAAAGTCTTAAGAAAAGGAGAAATAGGTGGCGGAACAGTCTTACGACATGGTTGATCTGAAATTCAAAGTCACCGGACGCGGGGATAAGCTTTTCTTTGGCTTCACCACGGTTGCTGCGTCTTTCTCGTTCAGCCTAGTTTTCCTAATTATCATATTTCTTGGTAACTCTTCTGCCAGCACATTTCGCGATCAAGGATTTGCCTTCTTTACTGGTTCCACTTGGAATGATGCGGAGGGGATTTACCAGATTTTCCCAATGTTAGTTGGGTCAGTTTTATGTGCATTCCTAGGTTTGTTGATTGCGACGCCGATTTCTATTGCAATAGCTTATTTCACGGAGTTTATGGCACCTCGTCGCTTGGCGAAGGTCATGACCAACATTATTGACCTATTGGCTGCCCTTCCATCTATAGTCATCGCTGTTTGGGGTGCTTTTGTGTTCGCGCCAGTTGCGGCGCAATGGGCGGAAACCGTAAGTGGAAACCTTAGTTTCATCCCCGGCTTTAAAAACACATCCGGAATTTTTCTGGGATCACCGTTTATTGCGTCATGGATCTTAGCGATCATGATGACTCCAATCATCACATCAGTGTGCAGAGAAATTATTGGTTCAGTCGACAAGGAACTAGTTAGTGCCGCTCGCGCGTTAGGTGGAACCGGTTTCACAACTATGCGCCGCGTGATTCTGCCGACTGCAAGGGGTGGCATTACGGGTGGAATTCTGCTTGGCCTTGGGCGAGGACTGGGAGAAACAGTTGCGGTTTTGTATGTCTTAAATCTCGCTTGGGTAGTTAACTTAAACATTTTTGAAAACTTTGGTGGCGCGGTAGCTCCGATGATTGCTGCCCAGTACGGTGAGGCGTCGGAGACCGGCGTTTCGGCTCTATTAGCATCAGGCGTGGCATTGTTTGTGGTTACTCTGCTGGTGAATTTCATAGCCCAAATAATTGTTCAACGACATGAAAAGAAGATGGCATCTTGATGACTACTGAAGCAATTATTTCACCAGCGCCGGAGGCCCCATGGCGCACCCGGTCTAAATCAATGCTTATTTGGACATTGCTCGCATCAGTTTTGCCTGCACTTGTCTCCTTGTACATTTCTTCAAGTTTAAATCTCCCGGGAATAGTTGGGCTAGTTTTGGTTTTTCTGCCCATCCAGTTGCTGGCGGCATCCCTAGCTGCGTTCGCAACTGCTGGAAAGAGAGGAATTCTCGACGGAATTCTGACGGTCACGATCCTCTTTCTAATGGCAATAATGGGAGTCTTGTTAACGTCGGTAGCGTTTACATTGATTCAAAAAGGAATTGCGGCACTTAGTGCTCATGCGTTTTACCAGAACAGCGTTTACATAACCTCCGTTACCTCACTTGAATATGGCGGCCTAGGTCATGCGATAGTGGGCACTTTGATCACAGTTGGCATTGCCGTTGTGTTTGCAGTGCCCATCGGTATTGCTGCTGGTGCTTTCCTAACGGAAAGCCGAAGCCCTATGCGTGGCAGCGTTAGATTTCTCAGCCAGGCCATGACAGGACTGCCTTCGATCGTATCGGGGCTTTTCGTATTTGCCTTATTGTTTTTGACGGGTCTGATAGAGAGAGTAGCGATTCTGGGTTCGATTGCGCTTTTCTTGCTTATGCTTCCGACAGTAATAAGGCTCACGGAAGAAGTACTCAAACTGGTTCCACAAGAGTTGCGCTCTGCTGCGATAGCACTTGGCGCACCGCGCCACAAAGCCTTCTTTCAGGTTGTGTTTCCAACTGCTCGTTCCGGAATCATCACAGCTTGTCTACTTGGCACCGCACGAATCATCGGCGAGACCGCGCCTCTCATAGTTTTGGTGTCCTACGCCCCAGCGACAAACTTCAACCCACTGGAAGGCAGCATGGCGTCTTTACCTACGTACATTTTTGCCTGGCTAAAATTCTCAACAGAAATCGCCACCCAACGTGCGTGGGGTGCTGCATTAGCCCTGATGATTCTCGTGGGAATTTTGTTCTCACTGGCGCGCTTTTTCGGCAGAAAACGGTACTAGAAATGAAACTAACAGGAAATCGGTGAGATCATAAAATGGAATCAGTAACTCCAAGCCTTTCAAGTACATCCGCCGGGGATGTTCATCTAAGTACTTCAAACGTGCACGTGTGGTTCGGTCAGCGTCATATTTTAGAAAATGTGAATCTTGAGTTCCCGGTAAATTCTGTGACAGCCTTGATTGGGCCTTCAGGTTGCGGCAAGTCAACGTTTATCCGAACGCTCAATCGGATGCACGAGCTGATCCCTAACGCCAAACTTGCTGGAGAAGTAAACTTTAAGGGTAAGAATATTTACGCGGTTGATGTAGATCCAATTCAAGTTCGAATTGATATCGGCATGGTTTTTCAAAAACCAAATCCATTCCCCACCATGACAATTCGAGGCAACGTGCTTTCGGGCCTGAGACTTTCAGGACGGCACAGCCGTAATGAAGATGAATTAGTAGAAAACTCACTTAACGCGGCAAGTCTTTGGAATGAAGTTAAGGATCGATTGGATTCGCCGGCTGGGTCGTTATCGGGCGGACAACAACAGCGTCTCTGCATTGCTCGTGCTTTAGCCCTTTCGCCGGACATCTTGTTGATGGACGAGCCCTGCTCAGCATTGGATCCAGGTTCCACTATCCGCATCGAAGAGACGATCAGAAGCATTTCGCGAACCATGACAGTCGTTATTGTTACCCACAACATGCAACAAGCTCAGCGAGTTTCTGAGCAAACCGCATTCTTTTTGGCTGAGGACAATAATCCAGGATACGTGGTCGAAGCAGGGTCAACCAATGACATTTTTCGTAATCCGAGAGATAAGCGCACCGAAGATTACGTTTCAGGCCGATTCGGGTAAATTCCCAGGTTGCCAATCTTTCAATAATTAACCAAAAATACACCTAGGGGTCATTCAATTGAAACTCTAGAGTCACTCAAGTGAGTGAAAATAAATAACGAACGAGTCCAGAACGTTCTGGACGCAAAACAGTAGGAGAAATACATGATGAAGAAAATTGGATTAGGCGCAACAGCTGTTGCCCTGTCCCTAAGCATGGCGACTGCTGGTATTGCTCCAGCGCACGCAGACACCGTTACGCTACCAATTGGTGGCGCAACTTTCCAAGCAGACTTCCAGAGCAAGTGCATCACAGCATTCAACGCTCAGAAAGCTTCCTTACGCACAATCAGCGGAGACGTTGTAACCATGGGTCTTTATGACGGTGTTGGTTCAGGTAACGGTCGCACCGGTCTCGGTAATGGTTCATACAAGGTTGCAGGAACTGATGGTTTTGGCACTAAGACTGGACTTTCAGCAGCCGATTCAGTTTACATGCCAAACGTTGCAGCTCCGATTGCAATATTCGTAAATCTTAAGTCTTCAACGAACTCAAAGATCACATCTTTGAATTTGGATGCACAGACTCTTGCCGACATTTTCAAGGGTGATATCACTAATTGGAACGACTCGCGTATCACAACGTTAAACAAGTCACTCAAGCTGCCAAACACGGCAATTATCACTGTAACGCGCCAGGATAACTCTGGAACAACAGCTAACTTCAAGAACTACTTGATTCAAAACTCAACTACATCATTCACTGCTGGTGAATCAAACGCTAGCCTCCAGGTCGATCTCAGCGGCCACGGCGCTCCAGCACTTGTAACCCAAGTCAAGAATAACGTCGGATCAATTGGATACGCTGATCTTTCTGACGCAACTGGTGTCACGCTAGTAGCAATTAAGAACAAGGCTGGCGCATTCGTGAAGCCAAGTGCAACAGCAGCAGCGACCTACGTAAAGGCCGCCGGAGTTCTTACTCCTAAGGTAGATACAAGCATCACAACCAATGGTGGAATCTACGACGTTAACTTCACAGTAAACGTGAAGAATGCCTACCAGATTTCAATCATTTCTTACATGATTGGCAAGAAGGGCCTTTCTACAAACCCACAAGTGAAGCTCTACCTTAACTTCATGTTAAACAAGTGCTCAACAAGCCCATCATCTGTAAAAGCGTCTTCTTACACGACTGTTGGCTCATCGTACTTAGCTGTCATGAAGGCTCAGATAGCCAAGCTCTAATTGCTAGGTAACCACTAACGTTTAGGGGTGGGTCATGGATTTCCGTGTCCCACCCCTTTTCAATTATATTTACAAATTGCTCGAATGTCGTTTAGATAAAAAGGGGTTCAAGTTCCATGAAGAAGAGTCACTTCAAAAAAATTGTTGCAAGTTGCACACTGGTTTTTTCGGCAACGTTTGTTGCCGCTTGCACACCCCCGCTTCCACCAGAGTTACAAGCGCAACTTGCTGATAGTTCAATAAACTGTGGTTCCGCCCCGATAACAGTTTCTGGATCTCAGTCACTAACCCCAATCCTTGATTTATGGTCGTTTGAATATCAAGGGCTATGCCCTGAAGCCGGCGCGAGTCTCTTGATGCCAGAAGAAGAAACCCTTGCCGATGTCATGATTTCCGATTCAATCGAAGCGCCTGCCAACTGCGTACCTACTTTGTCAGTCCCAATGCTGGTCACGGCAGTATCTATCGTGACGTCATTGCAGGGCCTAGACGGAATAGTTCTTGACCCAAACACACTTTCCAAGATTATTAATGGCGAGATAACTTCATGGTCAGATCCTGAGATCGTTGCGATTAACCAGCAGTTTGAAGTCATCGACCTTCCAGTTCAGCTAGCCACTGTTATTTCACGAGCTGACGCCGCATCGATCGATGCATGGCTAGGTAGATTAGCGCCAGACACTTGGGCTGGCTTCCCAGATTCATTTACAATCACTGAAACTTTTGATGAAACGAACCCGCCATCTCAAATTTATGAAGATGGGGGAATTGTTTTTGCACCATTTTCATTTACGGTATTGAACGGGTTGCAATCGGCCTATATTTTGTCTGATCCCGAGCTTGATGCAGTACCCGCTGCAACAGACAACATAAAATCTGCTGGGACTCAACTGAGTTACAGTTCTGTTGAATCACCACTTGAGACAGTTTTGGATCCCGAAAAGACCCCATTGCCACCTGAAGGATTTAATGAAGTAGTTCCTCCATGGCAAGCGATTGGTGTTGAGTATGCACACGTTTGTGAAGGTGGATCAGTGTTAGATTCCCAAGCATTCCTCCGATATGGACTGCGCTCATCGTCTCAAGGAGTATTAGCAGACTTTGGATATTCAGAGTTGCCAGTTGAGGTGCGGGGTGCCGCATTAGATTTGGTATCTCGAGGACTTCCTTCTCCTAGCCCAATTGAGCCAGATACCGCAGCAACGCCTTAACGTATACGTATGACTGATTCAGACAACTGCGTTGCTGAATTACGGGAGTCATTCAGATCGCACGCTGACGAGAACGTTGCGCTGGACGCTGCTGCGTACATGCGTAACCAGTTTGAATTTCTTGGAATTCAAACTCCGTTGCGACGGGAGTTATCCAAGGGCGTAGGCAAGCTTTCCACAGAGCTCTCAGAACGCGAACTGATCTCGTTGTGTAAAGAGCTATGGGCACAGCCAGAACGAGAGTTTCAATACGTGGCTTGTGACTTGTTGACAAAGAATGCAGTCCGACTATCGCCTGGTTTCGTAAAGCGTGACGCTCCTTGGTTCGTAAAAAACAAGTCCTGGTGGGACTCGGTTGATTCGGTCCGAAAGTCAATTGAGGTTGTGGTCTATAACAACCCAGAACTGAAATCCGAGATGGAAAAGTGGATTGACAGTAGCAACATTTGGATTGTTCGATCTGCCTTAATCCATCAACTCACGTTGGGTAACCGTACTGATGAAAAGCTACTGTTCAGATTATGTGAAGTCCGAGCTGCCGATTCGGAATTCTTCATTGCCAAGGCTGTTGGCTGGTCATTGCGAAGTTATTCCTATGTTGATCCAAAAGCGGTAACCAAGTTTGTTAAGGAACACCCAGAACTTACACCTCTTGCAAAGCGGGAAGCCCTAAAAGCAATTATTCGAAAATCTGCTTCCTGAAGTTCTAATAGAATGTCAGGGTTGCGTTAGCAGCCAGCCGCCTTAGCTCAGGGGTAGAGCAACGCACTCGTAATGCGTAGGTCCAGGGTTCAAATCCCTGAGGTGGCTCGCCTTGATAGCCATTTGGCTAGCGAGGCGAGCCTTTTCTCGCTTGAACCCTGGAAAGGGTGGGGAGGAGAACAAATCGCGCTAAGCGATTGTGTTCGTCGGTTCCCTGTGGTGGCTCTGAAGGAAATCCTGTTCTTACAAGTTTTGCTGGAAAAACTCCACACTTCTTTGCATAGATAACTCCAACTGCGGATCGAAAGCGTGCTGCTCACCTTCATAAACATGAAGAGTCACATCTTTACCCAGCGCCTGCATCTGGCTTACTGCCCGCTCTGACCAGGCTAATTTGCAAATACTGTCTGCAGTTCCATGATGAATCATGATTGGATCATCGATTTTGTCAAAATAGTTTTCTGCTGAGATCCCTGCCCAAAATTCTGGCGAATCTTCCGGGCTTCCAAATTTCTCGATAATCGGGTTGCCAACTGCTGGCATGTTTCGACCCCATTTGTTGAAGTTATCAACGTAGTTGGCACTCACCGGCGCATACAAAATGATCGCATCAAATTCATTAGGTGCAACCGTGGCAACGTTGTAACCAATTCCGCCACCCATTGATCGACCAAGGTAACCAATCTTTTCTGTATCAACTTGTGGCAGTCCTGAATTGCGAACTGCACGGGCAGCAGCAATTACATCAATGGTGTAACCAAGGCGAAGATTTGTGTCGTTGTTTGGATCATCATCACTACCTGCGTGGTTTCGATAATCAGTGTGCAGAACTATGTAACCCTGATTAGCTAGATAATCTTGTTCGCGCTTTAGGCCGCGACCAGAGGTGTAGATTTCCGGATCTATGTATCCATGCCCTAGGACTAGCGTTGGAAACGGTCCATCACCTTTAGGAATATTCATAATTCCTGAGATTGTGAATTCATTTGCTTTGTAAGTGACTGGATGCCTTGTGTAACTAGCAGTACTGCCAATTGCATCGCCGATAACCAAATCTTTTCCAGTGATTTCTGTCTGCATAAGTGCAGGTAATGAAACCGGATCAAATACCGGTTCAGGGGAGGTTGACGCAGACGGAAGGCCTGGCTCAATACTTGGAGATGCTGATGCCGCAGATTCCGTTGTTTCAGAGCAACCAGAAATCAGCAAGGCAGCAACAAGAACTAATGAGTATCTATTTAGCAACACACTTAACGTTATGTCACTTTTTGCACGATCGCAGAGTTTGCTGAAATTGACTTATATACCGCGACAAACTCGAGCTGCATCAAGGATTGCGGAGTGAATTCCGCGACTAGATACTGCATCGCCAATTCGGAAAATTTGAAACTTTCCATCAGGATTTCGAATCGATTTTTGTTCTCGACCATGAATTAAGGCTTCGATCTTGACCTCACCACCATTAGTGGAGAGTGAAACAAGTTCGTTATAGACATCACTTATCGCAGTTGTTCCAGTTTCCGCAACGATTGCATTAACGATTCGAGATTCTTCCCAGGCTTCATCTTCCATACCTAGGTACGCAGTGAATGTGGCATCAGCATTCTTTTCGATTCGCTTTAACTCTCGCAAAATTGTGAACTTAACACCCAAGGAAGTCAGAGATTTGAAATAAGCCGAAGCAACCATGCCACCGACATCGACAGACATGTTGCGCTCAGGTGTAACTAATTCAACTTTGGCACCAGCTTGAGCTAAGTTCTCGGCCAAATCCAAAGCTTGTGTACCACCGTGATCGTCATAGATCAGAACATCACCAGTGATTCGTTTCGCGCCACTAAGAACATCCCAACTTTCTAGCACGTGATTTCCACCAGGAATTTTGAGTGCTTTTGGCATACCGCCAGTAGCAACCACGATGGCATCAAAACCTGCGTCTGCAAGATCGGATGCTTCAACATAAGAATTCAATTTCACGTTTACTCCAAGTCGCTTTAACTCTTGGGCTCGCCAGTCTGTGATCCCTTGCAGATCTCGCCGGCGAGGGGAGCGAATCGCAATGTTGATCTGGCCACCCAGCGAATCATTTGCCTCAAACAAAGTAACGGAGTGACCCTTTTCTCCCAGAGTGCGCGCAGCTTCAAGTCCGGCCGGACCGCCACCCACAACAGCAACATTTCGTTTAGCTTTTGCAACGTCAATAGTTTGCGGCAGTTCAAGCTCTCTACCGGTTGATGGATTATGAATACAGAAAGCAGCGCCTGCTGTGTAGATACCGTCGATACACATACTTGCGCCAACACATGGACGTATCCGATCTTCGGTTTTGTTTGCGATCTTGGTAGGCAAGTATGGATCCGCGATCAGCGCTCGCGTCATTCCAACTAGATCTAGCAATCCCGCTTCAATCGCATAACGAGCGGTGGCAACATCAGCAATCTTTCCAGCGTGCATTACGGGCACG
>CANKTT010000033.1 GCA_947486505.1 Actinomycetota bacterium
AATGCGATTAGCAACTTGTGGTGGCGTGTAGAACTGCTCTTTACCTGTTACTCGGGGATTGCCAAGTCGCGCTTTAGCAGGTTGCGGAACTGGCCTTGGCATGAGGAAGCTTTCGGTAGGTGGTGCTCTAAGCATATATATGCACCCACTGATTCGTGGCATTCTGTGGGTAATTTGCTGGAAACCCATAAGTTATGGCAAACTCAAAGTCGTTGGAACGTAGCAGCACCGCCACAGGGGAGCTGAAACATTAAGTTCTAAACAAACCCGGCAAGAACCACTTATTGGGCTTTCGACCTGCGGCGACATGTCCTTCGGAGCAATAATGCATTTTCTAGACGAAGTAGACGCAGCATCACTACGCACTGGCATCCCAGATTTCCGTGCTGGCGACAACGTCAAGGTACACGTTCGAGTTGTTGAAGGTTCCCGTTCCCGTATCCAGATTTTCCAAGGTGTCGTAATTCGTCGCCATGGTGGTGGACTTCGCGAGACTTTCACTGTTCGCAAAGTGAGCTTTGGAACTGGCGTCGAGCGCACCTTCCCGCTTCACTCACCGATTGTCGAACTGATTGAATTGGTTAGCCGCGGTGACGTCCGTCGCGCCAAGCTTTATTACCTACGTGATCTACGTGGCAAGAAAGCGAAGATCAAGGAATTGCGCGATAACGTTTAATTCTTCAGGAATTAGCGGGCTCACCTATTGGTTGGCCCGCTAATTTTTTGTTTAAAAGTATGATTAGAGAACCATGGAACACAAAAAAGACAAGCCCAAAAAGCAACCAAGCCTGTTGCGCGAACTGCTGACGGTCGTAGGTACAGCACTAATTCTTTCGATTTTTGTTCGAACTTTTCTGATCCAAGCTTTTTATGTGCCAAGCGCTTCCATGGAAGATACGTTGCAGGAAAATGACCGAATCATCGTGTCAAAGATATCTACCCAATTGACAGGTGTTAATCGAGAAAATGTAATTGTGTTTCATGACCCAGGTGGTTGGTTGGGCGAAGGTTTTCCTAATCCATACGACACTCCGGTTGGTCGCGTGCTGCAGGCCATTGGGATTGTCCCAGCAAACTCTGGAAACGATTTAGTTAAGCGCGTTATCGGTGTCGCGAATGACACAGTTAAGTGTTGTGACCCGCAAGGTCGGATCATTCTTAATGGAGTTGGAATTGATGAGCCGTACCTAAAAGAAGGCTCAACAACCGATCAAGTAACTTTCGAAGTGCTAGTGCCTGAGGGCCACGTCTTTGTCATGGGAGACAATCGCGGCAACTCTGAAGACTCTCGATTTCACTTAGATAAAAACAATGGCATGGTTCCTGAAGAAGAAATCATCGGCAGAGTTGCGATGCGAATTTGGCCGATTAATCGCATAGGTGGGATTGAAAATTAGTTCTGCTGCACCGACTCTTGAGT
The DNA here is from genome assembly GCA_947486505.1 of Actinomycetota bacterium. The sequence goes on from CANKTT010000033.1 coordinate 1,421, forward strand.
TAGAACAAGAACTGATTTTAACTGGTGCGAAATACGTGGCTGGAGTAGATGAAGTTGGACGAGGTGCTCTTGCCGGTCCAGTCTCTGTTGGTATTGCATTAGTTTCCGCAGAAACGTCTCAAGTACCCGCTGGCTTAAGAGACAGCAAACAAATCAGTAGGGCTGCCCGCGAAAAGTTGATTGAACCGGTTTCCGCTTGGGTAGTTGAATATGCAATTGGTCATGTTGCCGCGAGTGAAATTGATGAAATCGGAATTGTGGCAGCACTTCGCTTGGCTTGGGTTCGTGCTCACCAGCAACTAAGCATCAAACCAGATCACGTGATTCTTGATGGTAAACACAACTGGTTACTGGAGCCAGAATCAGATTTGTTCACAACTCCCATTTCGGACATCGAGGTCCCTGTGACCATGAAGATCAAAGCAGATGCTTCGTGTGCCTCAGTATCAGCAGCAAGTGTTTTAGCGAAAGTCGCTAGAGATGAATTAATGCGGGAAGCCGCCCTGATTTATCCCGACTTTGGCTGGGAAGGCAACGTCGGATACGGATCTAGCGACCATATGGCTGCCATTGCCAAGCTTGGACCAACTGACCTACATCGCAAGTCGTGGAATCTACCGAATGGCCCGAGTGAATCTGGACCGGCCACGGCATAGGCTAAATACATGTCAGCGGACGAGTTAGAGCGTTATGAATCCGAGATGGAGCTTGAGCTTTATCGGGAGTATCGCGACTTAGTTCACCTGTTTAGTTACATTGTGCACACAGAACGTCGCATGTACTTAGCAAATGGCGTTGATGTTCAAGTTAGAACTAACGATGCTGGTGACGTTTACTTCGAAGCCACACTCACGGACGCCTGGATCTGGGATATGTATGGCCAGGCTAGATTCGTGAAGAAAGCGCGCATTCTTACTTTTAAGGATGTAAACGTCGAAGAGTTATCTAAGCCAGACATGGAAGTTCCATAAGTCTTTCCACATCCTGCGGTAGTTCACAGAAACTTAATTTTCCAATTTGATGACCCAAAAAGTTTCACTATGTAAAGGTGCATCTGACTAATAGCGAACTTGGAAAAATCGGCGAAGATATTGCCACTACCTACTTGCAAGATCTGAATTATGAAATTCTCGATCGCAATTGGCGCTTCAAGCGGGTTGAGCTAGACATAGTCGCTCAAATTGATTCCACATTAGTTTTCTGTGAGGTTAAGACTCGTCGATCAATCAGTCACGGAATTCCAAGCGATGCAATAACGCAGCTAAAGCTCCAGCACATAAGGACTGCAGCGCTTCATTGGCTCAGCAAAAACCAGTCCAGGCATCAAGGGATTCGTTTTGATGCCATCAGCATTATCTACGGTGATGGCAAGTCCGCAACGATCGATCACATTAGGGGGATCGAATAATGACGTTGGCCCGGGCATGTGGCGTAGTTATTAATGGCGTCGAAGGATTGGTAGTCGACATTGAGGCTTATTTAAGTCAAGGACTTCCTGGTATGGCAATTGTTGGCCTACCGGATACTGCAGTTGGCGAAGCACGCGATCGGGTTCGCGCGGCGGTTCAGAATAGTGAATTACAGTGGCCATCCGAACGTCGAATTACTGTTGGTCTCTCGCCTGCATCTGTTCATAAACGCGGTGCCTCACTCGATTTAGGTATTGCACTTTCAATTCTTTCTGCCCACTCCCAAGTTCCAGAGATGACGAAAACTATTGTGGTCGGTGAGCTAGCCCTGGATGGCCAAGTTAGACCAGTTCTCGGAGTCTTAGTAGCAGCACTTTGCGCTTATCGTCGTGGTTACGACACTTTGATTGTTCCGCAATCGCAAGTTGCTGAAGCTCAGTTAGTTCCAGACTTAAAAGTCATTGGGGTGAAGAGTTTGTCTGACGCAGTTGCGTACTTGCGGGGTGATGAATTTACTAACGACGAACCAACTCTTGTTGAATGCATTGAAGAGCCAATCCCAGACTTATGTGATGTTCGCGGACAATCCAATGCTCGTCATGCATTAGAAGTGGCGGCAGCCGGCGGACACCATTTAGCATTTCTGGGTTCTCCTGGAGTTGGCAAGACCATGTTGGCACAAAGGTTGCCTGGACTCCTTCCCAAGTTAACCGACGATCAAGCCGTTGAAGTGACGGCTATCTATTCGGCTGCGGGTGCCTTGGGGGCTGGACAAGGGTTGATTCGCACACCACCATTTCAAGCACCTCATCACACCACCACCAAGGCGGCTTTGATTGGAGGCGGCAGTAACGCAGTTCGTGTGGGAATGGTGACTATGGCAAACCATGGTGTGCTTTGTCTGGATGAAGCCGCTGAGTTCGAGCGGTCAGTTTTGGATGCGTTGCGGCAACCACTTGAATCTGGTGCAGTGACGATCGCTAGGTCAGGATTTCAAACCGTACTTCCTGCAAAGTTCCAGCTGGTTCTGGCATCTAATCCTTGTCCGTGTGGAAAATTCATTGGCACCGGCGCACAATGCAGTTGCTCATCTCAAGTCCGGCGTAGGTATTTCTCACGCCTTTCAGGACCACTATTGGATCGGATTGATCTACGGGTCACTCTAGAACGGCCTAGTTTGGCTGAACTTGATCCAAGCTCAGGGGAACTCGAAGGCACTGAAGCTGTTGCTGCGCGAGTTGCTCAGGCCAGAGAACGCGCTGCGTACAGATATCGCAATGAACCTTGGAAGATCAATTCCCAAGTTCCTGGCCCAATGTTGCGCAGAAGATATCCAGTTTCTGACAAAGCGGGGGAGTTATTGGCAAATGACTCACTTGAGATCTCGGCCCGTGGTGCTGACCGAATTCTGCGTGTGGCTTGGACGATTGCCGATTTAAGAGGACACGAAGTCCCAAATGAATCCGACGTTGCGGTGGCGCTCAGGTATCGAGACGGGAACGGGTCATGGCAAGCCAATTAACAGAACGACAGTCGAGGCTGGTCATATCCATTGCAGGTGAACCCGGCGATGAACGGGTTGGTCAAGCGGTAGCCGAGTATGGCGCCGTCGATGCTGTCAGGCGTTGGCAACGTGGTCATGGTGCAGAGGCGATGTGTAAGTCAATCAATCAAGTTTTTAACTCGGCACTAATCGAGCAAGCAGTGAAGTCGCTAAATTCAGTTAGGGGGCGTTTTGTTACTCCTGGTGACGACGAGTGGCCACAATCGCTCGATGATCTAGATACCGCAGCACCGATTGGACTCTGGTGCGTTGGCGGCGGATCGCTTTCTGAAATCACCAAGCGAAGTTTGGCGGTTGTTGGTGCACGGTCTGCAACTAGCTACGGCGAGCGAATTGCTCACGAGCTTGGCGGGCAGGCAGCAAACGAAAATGTTGGGCTAATTTCCGGAGCAGCATACGGGATAGATGCGGCAGCACATCGCGGAACTTTAGCCGGCAAAGGCAAAACCGTCGCAATCCTGGCCTGTGGCGTGGATGTTGCCTACCCAGTTTCGCATCGAGGCCTACTTTCTAACATCACTGACTTTGGGGTAGTAGTAAGCGAAGCACCCCCAGGATCTAAGCCGCACAAACATCGGTTCTTAAATCGCAACCGCCTAATCGCAGCCCTTTCGCAATCAACTGTGGTGGTTGAGGCAGCACTGAGATCTGGCTCGCTTTCAACTTCTAATTGGGCCCATGTTCTTAACCGAGAGATTTGGGGAATACCTGGACCAATCACAAGTGCTACTTCGGCAGGAGTTCATGCAGCAATCCGGGACAACATGATGAAAATTGCAACCAGTGCTGATGAGATTTTTCAAGGTTTTAAACTCTCAGTGCCACCACTTCAACTTGGATTGATAGATGGCGCAATAGTTGGGCTGTTATCCAAGGGTCCGCAATCCACACATGAATTGGCACTTCACTTTGGGGCCGAAATCGATTTCCATGATCTGCAAGCTGCGCTAACACTTTTGGAGATACGGCGAGTAATCACACTTTCAAATCAAGGTTGGAAGCTGACTTAAGTCAATAACTCGAGTCGGCGCCACTCTTATGTTCTTGCTATTTTGCTTCTGGCTTGCAACGGTAGAGGTATGAATAGCACTGAGCTGGCGAAAGTTAGTGAGAGCTTCCACTCAGCTAGCGCTCGATTCATTCAGTACGTTGAACTTGAGTTAGGTCGCAGTCTTAATACATCTAAGGCTTATCGAAAAGATTTAGAAAACTTGTTTTTATTTGTGCAATCTCGAGGTTGCCAGGAATTGCAAGATATTGGAATTGTTGAGTTGCGTGGCTGGCTTGCCGGCCAACGTGTAGCTGGGCTATCTTCGGCAACAATCGCGCGCCGGGCAACATCCATCCGAATGTTCTTTGCCTGGGCAACCCACACCAAGTTGATTACCGAAGATCCAGCAAGTGCTCTAGTGATTCCAAAAGTCAGCAAAAAGTTGCCACACATATTGCAACAAAATCAGGCCGAGAATGTTATGGAACGTGCAGCTTTGCGGGCTGATGATAATTCGCCTACTCATGTTCGCGATCAAGCTATGTTGGAACTTTTGTATGCAACGGGAATTCGTGTTGGCGAACTCGTCGGCCTCGACATACATGACCTTGATCCAACGCGCAGAACTATCAGAGTTTTAGGTAAGGGTTCTAAAGAGCGCGTAGTTCCTTACGGCGTAATCGCAGAGAAGGCTGTCGAGAATTACTTAGCAATCTCTCGGCCCGCACTTGTAAATGATTCAAGTGGCGCTGCATTGTTCTTGGGCTCACGTGGAAAGCGAATTGATCAGCGAGTAGTGCGCACGATGGTGCATGAAGTTTTATCTAGTCTAGAAGGTGTACCAGATCTTGGACCCCATGGTTTGCGGCATTCAGCTGCTACACACTTAATTGAAGGTGGCGCAGACATTCGAGCGGTGCAAGAAATTCTTGGTCACTCAAGCCTAGCTACAACTCAGCTCTATACACACGTGTCTATGGACCGACTCCGCGCGGTCTTTGAGCAGGCACACCCACGAGCGTGAGCGAGTGGGTGCATAAACTCTGTCCAGAGCGTGAGCGTTTATTAAGACTTAGGCAATAACCTCACGCGCTTTTTAACCAGGAATAGAGGATTCAGATATTGTTCGCCGCGAATCAATCCCCAATGCAAACAGTTCACCGATGTTTGAGTTGAGCAATGACTTTGTCCAGGAGAAAGTTTTCCGATCAAGTCGCCGACTCGAACTCTTGTTCCAGTTATCACTGATGCGCTGACAGGCTCGTAAGTGGTCCGAAGTTCGCCATGTCTGATTACCACGACACCTTTGCCCGCTACGAGACCGGCAAAAGTTACAACGCCATTTCCCGCAGCAAGTACTCGATCACCCGCTCGTCCCTCCAAGTCCACCCCGCGATGCCCAGGCAGCCAATTCTGGGCAGGACGGTCAAAACCGAAACTGAGTTTGGCTGGCTGCAACGGCCAACCCCATTGTTTGGCCGCGAAGGTTGGACTGGGCGGGAGCATGACACCGAAAATCAGTATCAGCACGGTCAAAGCCCACAGATTTAGGCGAAAACCTCGATATTTCATTGAATCAGGATTAACTAGATTTTTGCTTGACCCAATTCAGCAACTCTTGCTGTGGAATGGCTAAGGCTGTGGTTTTCACACCAGCAAAACCCACGTAAACTAGGGGGTGCACCTAGCAATAGGTGACTTCACAGGTTCAACAAAGTGAATCGTTAGACCATCGGTCCTGGCAACGGGCGGTCTCCGACACGAGAACCAAGGATGACTTCAACCGAAGTCATAAAAACCGCAATGAGGTTGGTTAATCCCAGCCTAAGAAATAGGAGTACAACCATGGCCGTCGTATCGACGCGACAGCTGCTGGATAACGGTGTTCACTTCGGACACCAGACCCGCCGCTGGAACCCAAAAATGAAGCGCTTTATTTTTACCGAGCGCAATGGTATTTACATCATCGACCTGCAGCAGTCACTTGCTTACATTGACCGCGCATACGAATTCGTCCGCGAAACCGTAGCTCATGGTGGCACCGTACTTTTCGTTGGCACCAAGAAGCAGGCTCAAGAAGCTATTGCAACTGAAGCAGCTCGCGTTGGTATGCCATACGTAAACCACCGTTGGTTAGGTGGAATGCTTACAAACTTCCAGACCGTTTCAAAGCGCATTTCTCGCATGAAGGAACTAGAGCAGATCAACTTTGATGATGTTGCTGGTTCCGGTCTGACTAAGAAAGAACTTCTAGTTCTTCGTCGCGAAAAAGAAAAATTGGAACTTGTGCTAACTGGTATTCGTGACATGCACAAACTGCCAAGTGCAATTTGGGTTGTCGATACAAACAAAGAGCACATTGCAGTTGGCGAAGCTCACAAGCTAAACATCCCAGTTGTTGGCATTCTTGACACCAACTGTGATCCAGATGTTGTGGACTACCCAATTCCAGGAAATGACGATGCACTTCGCGCCGTTGGTTTACTGACTCGCGTAATTGCAGATGCAATCGCTGATGGCTTGATGGCACGCGCAAGCGGTGCCGTTGCTGGCGCTCCAGCAGATGCTGCCGTCGAGCCACTTGCTGATTGGGAGAAAGAGCTTCTAACGGGTTCTGCAGATGATGCACCAGCTGCTGAAGCACCTGTTTCTGAGACTCCTGCAGACGCAGCGCCAGTCGAAGCTCCTGACGCGGAAGCACCTGCTGCCGAATAAGCCAACGTAACTGCGGGCGATAACTTGCCCGCAGTTACAAAATTTCTATCCTGACCCCAAAACATAAAAGGAACTAAATAATGTCTATTTCAGCCGCGGACGTAAAGAAACTTCGCGACAATACTGGCGCCGGAATGATGGAGTGCAAGAAAGCACTCGAAGAATCAAATGGTGATTTTGATAAAGCAGTAGAGATTCTTCGAATCTCCGGAGCTGCAAAAGCTGCTAAGCGTGGCGCTGAACGTGAAACTTCAGCTGGCATCGTTGCCCAAAATGCTGGTGTGCTTGTGGAACTTCTTTGCGAAACTGATTTCGTTGCAAAGAGTGAAGACTTCATTAAACTCGGCGACGAGATTGCATCTGCAGTGGTATCAGCCGGTGCTAAGGACTCAGCATCAGCTGCGGCACTAACACTTGGTGGTGGCAAAACTGTCGAACAGGCGGTAGCCGAAATGGCCGTAGTTATTGGCGAAAAGATCGAACTTGGTCGGGTTGCTAATCACGAAGGTGATGTTGCGGTTTACATGCATCGTCGTTCTGCAGACCTTCCTCCTGCTGTTGGCGTTTTAGTTTCTTACACAGGATCTGAAGAGACCGCTCGGGCCACAGGTATGCAGATCGCTGCGATGCGTCCAACTTATTTGACTCGGGACGAAGTTCCGGCTGAAGTTGTTGAAAACGAAAAGCACATTGCGCTTGAAACCGCCAAAGAAGAGGGCAAGCCGGAAGGCGCATTGGAAAAAATCGTTGAAGGCCGGGTAAATGGGTTCTTCAAAGACAGTTGCCTATTAGAGCAGTCCTCAGTAATTGACAGCAAAAAGTCGGTTCAGCAAGTTCTTGATGAAGCTGGAACAACTATCACTCGCTTTACCCGAATTGAAATTGCTGGTTAAGCAGTATCCGCTAGCCTCTTTTGGCGTTACCTCACGGCTGTGATCCAGCCGCGGGGGTAGCGCCAAAAGTCTTTTGGCGTGGACCCATTGTGGGACTATTTTTATGAGACCCCTTTTCAAAGCCCCTGTTTTTATGAGTCCCCGATTCAAAGGGGTCTATGCAGACTTTTATGGGCAAGTAAGGCAAGATTGAAGGCGTGAGCACATCTGAAAAATCCGCAATCTGGCCTGATGTTCCGCAAGGCGGCTGGAAGCGAGTGCTCTTAAAGCTCTCAGGGGAAGCCTTCGCTGGCGAAGGAAAACTCGGTGTTGACCCCGATGTCGTGAATGACATTTCCCGCCAGATTGCTGATGTTGTCGCCGCTGGCACAGAAGTTGCAGTAGTTATTGGTGGCGGTAATTATTTCCGTGGTGCTCAACTTGCCGAACGAGGCATGGACCGCGCCCGAGCTGACTACATGGGTATGCTCGGCACCGTCATGAACTGCTTGGCCCTTCAAGATTTTCTCGAGAAGCAAGGTGTTGCTACGCGAGTTCAAACTGCAATCCCAATGAGCCAGGTAGCTGAACCTTACATTCCAGGTCGAGCTGTGCGTCATCTCGAAAAAGGTCGCGTAGTTATCTTTGGTGCTGGTCTTGGCACACCTTACTTCAGCACTGATAGTTGTGCCGCTCAACGCGCACTGGAAATCGGTTGCGAAGTTGTTTTGATGGCAAAGGGTGTTGATGGGGTTTATGACGACGACCCACGCACAAATCCATCGGCCAAGCGATATGAGAGCTTAAGTCATGACGACGTATTGACCCAAAACCTTAAAGTCGCTGATGCCACTGCAATTAGTCTTTGCCGCGACAATGAATTACCGATTGTAGTTTTCAATTTGCTTGTTGATGGCAATATCGCTCGCGCAGTTCGTGGAGAAAAAATCGGTACCCTAATTAAGACTAGTCACTAGAGGATTTGAGTAGACATGATTAACGAGACCCTAAAAGATGCCGAAGAAAAGATGTCAAAGGCAACTGAAGTCACGCGTGAAGAATTCACCACTATTCGGGCCGGACGCGCCAATGCCGCATTGTTTTCCAAGATCATGGTTGATTACTACGGCACACCAACCCCGCTCCAACAGGTTGCTTCCATCCAGACTCCTGAACCCCGAGTTGCTGTAGTTACACCATTCGATAAAACTGCGCTTGGCGCAATTGAGCGCGCAATCCGGGACTCAGATCTCGGTGTTAACCCTTCAAACGATGGTGCGATCATTCGAGTACCGTTTCCACAACTTACTGAAGAGCGCCGAAAAGAATTTATCAAGGTTGCCAAGGCCAAGGCCGAGGACGCCCGAATTGCAATCCGAAACATTCGCCGAAATGCAAAAGAAGCGCTAGAGAAAATGGCAAAAGATGGCGATGTCGGCAAAGATGATGTGGCGCGTGGTGAAAAAGCATTAGAGGATTTAACCACTAAAGCAGTTGGTCATATTGACGACATGCTTAAGCACAAAGAAGCCGAACTTCTAGAGGTCTAATGACGGTCAACGAACCGGACTACGGAAGAGCTGGCCGAAATCTCCCGGTAGCCATAGCAGTAGGCCTTGGGTTATTTGCAACAGTGATTGCATCACTGTTTATTGACGACAGATTCTTTGCCATTCTGGCTGCCTTTGGCATGATGTTGGCCGCGCGAGAATTAGGACACACGCTAGTAGTTGGCTTATCAACTCGCATGAGTATCTTGCTTCAGATTTTGTCGCCTGCAATCATCGTGGGTGCAGCCATTGGCGGCCCAGTCGGCCTACTTGGAACTTTCGTTGCAAGTTCACTCTTAGTTCTAGCTGTTAGATTGCTCGATGGCCAAGAAGCTTATGTACATCACGTAACTAGATCGATCTATGCCTTGGCATACGCACCGTTGCTTGCTGGCTTTGCGGTTTTGTTATCCACTCAAGAAAATGGAGCCTGGAAGGTTCTAGCCTATTTTCTGTTAACCGCCGCAACTGACTTGGGTGGTTATGCCGCCGGAGCCATATTCGGTAAACATCCAATGGCGCCAAACATTTCGCCCAATAAATCTTGGGAAGGTTTTGCTGGCGCCCTAATACTTCAGCTAATAGTCGGTGTTGCGTTGTGGGTTTATGTCTTCGAACAGCCATGGTGGCAAGGTGCAATTGTCGGGTTTGTAATGATGCTGACTGCAACAATCGGAGATTTAGTTGAGTCAATGATCAAGCGCGATCTTGGCATTAAGGACATGGGCGGGCTGTTGCCAGGTCATGGTGGCGTAATGGATCGACTGGACTCGTTAGTAGTCAATGCCTTTATGGCGTGGCTGCTATTTGGATTTTTTCTCTAAGTAGCGTTTGGCCCGTAGGCTATTGGTATGCCTGCACCCGGTGAATTGATCATGGTCGAACCAAAGCGACCAAAACCACCAAAGCATTGGTCCGATTGGACTGTTGAAGAGCGCAAGGCTCATGTTATTGAACTTGGCTTACCTGGATTTAGGGCGGACCAGTTTTCTCGTCAGTGGTACCAGAGACTAAATAATGACACCAACTCTTGGACAGATGTTCCCGCCGAGATGCGCGAAGTAGTCAAGGATCTGCTTTTCCCTGAACTGATGACCAGCGTTCGGGAACTTAAATGCGATAACGGCACCACAGTTAAGCAAGTGTGGAAACTCTTTGACGGTGTTTTGGTCGAGAGCGTTTTGATGCGCTACACCGATCGGGTAACTATGTGTATTTCCTCGCAAGCCGGTTGTGGCATGAACTGTCCGTTCTGTGCCACGGGTCAAGGTGGACTAACTCGAAACTTATCTACCGCTGAAATCGTTGAGCAAGTTTTAGCTGGCGCGCGCTCTTTAGCGAATGGCGAAGTTGAAGGTGGCATCGGTCGGGTAAACAATTTGGTGTTTATGGGCATGGGTGAACCGATGGCCAATTACAACAGCGTGATCGGCGCAATTCGCCGACTTACTGAACCAGCACCAGCTGGATTTGGTATGTCAGCACGCGGCATCACGGTTTCCACAGTTGGGTTAGTTCCGCGCATGCGCCAGCTAGCCGAAGAAGGCATTCCAGTAACTCTTGCGGTTTCGTTGCATGCCCCAGATGATGAGTTGCGCGATACTTTGGTTCCGATCAATACTCGTTTTAAAGTCCAAGAAGTTCTAGATGCTGCCTGGTATTACGCCGATCAAACCGGCCGTCGCATTTCGATCGAGTACGCAATGATTAAAGACATCAACGATCAAGCCTGGCGGGCAGACTTACTAGGTGAAAAACTTGCTGGGAACTTAGTGCACGTAAACCTAATTCCACTGAATCCAACGCCTGGCTCTAAGTGGACTGCATCCCGTCCAGAAGATGAAGCTGAGTTCGTGCGTCGATTAAAGAGTCATGGCGTTCCTGTTACGGTTCGCGACACTCGAGGTCGCGACATAGATGGTGCCTGCGGACAGCTTGCTGCGGCTACAAAAAACTAATACTTTTCTCACACCTTCTTACTCGCACATTACTCATTAGTGATAGACACTTCCTATGAGTGATTACCAGCGGGCCTACCAACAAAGCTTGAGCGACCCCGCTGGATTTTGGGGCGAGGCTGCCAAGTTAGTTAAATGGGATAAAGCCTCGAAAGTCATCTTGGACGACAGCAACATTCCGCTCTATCGCTGGTTCTCTGATGGCATGTTGAACACTTGCTACAACGCCCTGGATCGTCATGTTATTGATGGTCGTGCCGATCAACCCGCAGTGATTCACGAAAGCGCAATTACTGGAAAGTCATCGATTTTGACTTACGCTCAAATGCTGGAAAAGACTGCGCGATTTGCTGGCGCCTTGCGAATGGCTGGAGTTGAAAAAGGGGATCGGGTTGTTATCTACATGCCGATGGTGCCCGAAGCATTGATCGCCATGCTGGCGTGTGCCAGGTTAGGCGCAGTTCACTCGGTCGTGTTCGGCGGCTTTGCCCCAGCAGAGTTAGCTGCCCGTATCGATGATGCTAAACCAAAGGTTATTGTCTCTGCATCGTGTGGCCTAGAACCAAGTCGAATAGTCGAATACAAACCAATGCTTGATGAATCCATTGCTTTGGCAACTCATAAGCCAAGCCGATGCATCATTCTGCAGCGCGAGCAGCACTTGGTCGAACTTGGTCCACTAGATATGGACTGGAAAGATGCCATGGCTATGGCTGAGCCTGCTGAATGCGTTTCAGTTGCCGCCACTGATCCGCTCTACATTTTGTATACCTCTGGCACAACAGGAAAGCCAAAGGGAATTGTGCGCGATAACGGCGGACATGCAGTTGCACTCACTTGGTCGATGAAAAATGTTTACGACATCGAAGCTGGCGACATGTGGTGGTCAGCATCAGATGTTGGCTGGGTAGTTGGACACTCATACATCGTTTACGCACCGCTTTTTGCAGGTGCCACGACGATTGTTTTTGAAGGCAAACCAGTTGGCACACCAGATGCTGGAACTTTTTGGCGAGTAATTGAAAAGTATGGCGTTAAAGGTTTGTTTACTGCGCCAACTGCAATCCGGGCAATTCGTAAAGAAGATTACAACGGTGACTTCATCAAAAACACTGACTTTTCAAAGTTTGAAAATCTATTTCTTGCCGGCGAGCGTCTGGATCCCGATACCTACCACTGGGCGACCGAAAAGTTAGGGGTGCCAGTCATTGACAACTGGTGGCAAACCGAAACGGGCTGGCCAATTGCATCCAACCTGCGTGGACTGGAGCAAATGCCCATCAAGCCCGGATCACCAACGGTTGCAATTCCTGGGTATGACATTCGCGTTCTAGATGAATCAGGAAAAGAGTTGCCGCCTGGCACCGAAGGAAATATCGCCATCACATTGCCGCTGCCGCCAGG
>CANKTT010000034.1 GCA_947486505.1 Actinomycetota bacterium
CCACTAGCTGGAGCTGAGTTGTTTAACGTGATTCGCATGATGGAGTCTCGGTAAGGCAAATAAGGCCTGCACTGCCCAACTGTATAAACCACATCGCTCTGCACATATGCATCAACTTTGTTTCCTCCACCATTGATGAGGATCGCTGCATGCGTTGGTTTCTTGTAGTCAGCCGTGGAGCCGCCAAGTGAACTCGATAAGAATATATCTTCCTCGAGTGGGTCAGAGATCCAGGCCTGGATGCGTCCGTCGCGAATTGCAGGAAGCAAGGCTTTTGTTAACCCAATTGGCCCAGTTCCTTCGCTCAACTTAGCAAATACATTCTTTACCAAGTTAAGAATTACGATGTCCTTTTGCTTGGGATCAGGATACTTTTCGTAAACAACTTTCGTTATGTATGCGACAGCATTTTCACTTGTTACTTCGTAGCCATCAACGCTCACTGGACCTGTTACGCGCATAATGCTGGCAAGCGCATGCTGATCCAAAGCGATCAGACCATCTGGAGCAACGCCCTTGTTTTGCTTGTAAATGGACCACATCAACCTGGCATTAAACGGAAAGTCTGGTGACAGATTCATGTCAGACAGTCTGGTTAAATCGCTGCCGTAAAGGTTAAGCGCATCCTGCGTTACAAGCGTTGAAACATCTGTTAGGGGCGCGTTAGCAAAAGCATCGTTTGATTCCAAATTTCCTAACGTAAATTTTCCACTACTTGCGGTCAGGCGTCCCCAACCCCCGGGGAAGCCACCTGTTGCTCGCGCCTCTGCACCATTTTCAAAAACCAAAAGCCATTCACGTGGCTTATCAATTCCGAGAAGTGTCGGAATTGCCTTAGCAAAACTCGGTCCTTCAATCAGATACGGCTGGACAGTTTCCAATTGATTTGTTAGTTGTCTAGCTGGCGCGCTAATTGAATTTGGTACGAGGAAATAACTTAACCCTTCTAGCCGTTGCAGTGAATCATCAACCGGCTCACTCAACGTTGACATGCTTGCACCGATTGCTGTTGCCAATTGCGGATTGATCACTTCGTCGCTGGAAACCTGAATTTGTCGCAAGTCGTTTTCCAGCTCAGTAGTACTGTCTAGGATTTGTTCAAGTGAAGCTGTGACCGCTCTGACGGCTTTTGGACTATTGCCAAGGGCTGGAATCTCTGAGGTCAGCCACCAAATCGGCCCAGTTACCAATTTGTTTGCCTTATTTGCATGGACTCGGCTGTTTCCTAGCGTGTCCGCCAAAATCACCGGCCGATCTAAGGCGTCCACGCCCACGATTCCAGAAATTTCCAATCGAGCGGCTGATAATTCGCGGGCCGCTAGGAAGCCGGTTACGCCCAACCAGCTAACACAAAACAGCAACACCAGCAGGAGAACTCGCACCCAATTCGCGCGCAAAGATGAAACTAATTTTGTTAACAGAGTCATGAAATATTCCATGCTCGCGGGCCATTTGGCATGACCACTAATCCAGTGACGGCATCGGCTGGTGTCTGTGCGACGCCCATTGGCGTCGGCGTCCATACTGCAACTGAGGCGGACCCCGCTAGAGGCTTTCTCATGGAACTTACAACACGCATGGCCTGAACCTCACAAAATTACGAACTGCTACATCTTACGCTTTTTCGCTTCCTGCCTAATTGAGGCGGTAGTAAAAAGTTACTAAGCCACAGAAGTTCCAAGTCATTTAAACGAATTGTGACTTTTTACGTTACGTCTCTGATTTATCTTTTTGGAACCTTGATTTGTTCACACGGAGTGCTATTCGAACGCCAATCTCCACTCCGGCATAGTTCAAGACGATATCTATCAGTTCTGCAGTTCGCCCGTACCCAATCACGAATTGGCTCACTTCAATCGAAATTGTCAACATCAGCAAAGAAATTCGAGTTTGCCTGTTACCCACCAATGCAGTCAGAGCTACTGCGATTGGGATAAAAAGTAAGACGTTGCCGACCGGGTCTTGCCATTCTCCATGTGCATGAGTTAAAGCTCGCCAAGTGCCACCTGCTTCTTGCGATGTAAGAAGCCCCTGCAATGCATTAATGCTGAACGGAGTTGGTTGCGAATTAGCCACCGGAGTGAAAGTCGCAACGAAGATCGAAGCAAGGCTGGCAGTAGCCCAAACAAGGAGTACCGAGTCTGCAAATCGTGGGCTTTTTATGCGGATCAGATCGATCACCAATAATCCCAGGATGATTCCGCCGAAAAGCGCCCCTACGATCAAAATTAGGTGCTCGACGTAGAAGTCCCAGATTTGGTTCATGGCTTCCGAGTCTAGGTTATTCGCGGGAATTTGAATTGTGGGTAATTTTTCAAATGCAAAATTAAGTTTGCTCGTTCGGCAAAAAGCGCTTTGCGGCTCTAATTCATTTGGGAACTTGTGTTGGATCAGACGTGGGCCCTGACGGGCTCGAACCGTCGACCCACGGATTAAAAGTCCGTTGCTCTACCAACTGAGCTAAAGGCCCTACCTTGCCTTTCGGCAATTCCCCGATCTTAGCGGATTTCCCTGCCGCAAAAGAACTCGAGTCATTGATGCAAGGTTTACGCCCTGAGTGATCTTTCGACGAATTGGTTGATCTTGGAATGAAATAGTTCCGCATATGAGTGACAATGTATATAGTCATCCAATTAGGAGTGCAAAATGTATCCAGCTCGCGACCTCTACACAGTTGTCGTGCCGCCTGCTGACCAACTTGATGGTGGCGTGGAATCTGGGATTGTCCTAATTCATGGTCTAACTGGATTCATGGATGCAGGTGGCGGTGGCCGCCTCGCTGTGGCGCACATTCTGGAGAGCATGGCGAATCGGCCAGTTGCTTACTTTCACATTGATTCACTTTATGACTACCGCGGCCGTCGCCCTAAAACTATTTTTGATTCCGATCACTATGAATCAATGGAGTTACCTCACATAACTCTTTCTGAAGTGACCGATGGTGAAGGCCAGACCTTCCTTTTGCTTCACGGTGTCGAACCTGATTTAGGTTGGCAAAGCGTAGTTCGCAGTGTTATTGAATTGATTCGTGAATACGGGGTTCGCCTGACTGTCGGTATGCATGCAATTCCATGGCCGGCTCCGCACACCCGACCAGTTGAAATCACTGCGCACTCTTCTGATCCAGAATTAATTGGCATTCATCAACCATGGGTGGGCCAAGTTGAAATTCCAGGCAGCCTGCCAGCACTGATTGAACTTGAAGCTAGTAAAGCTAAGCTCCCAGCATTGGGTTATGCCGCACATGTGCCGCACTACTTAGCAGGCGGTGACTACCCAAAGGCAGCCCTTGCATTACTTGATCAACTGGCGTTAAGTACTGGACTAGTTTTGCCTCGAGACACCCTGCGTACGGCAGCAGCCGAAATGGATGCTGACATTGACAAGCAAATTTTGTCGATCGACGAAAACCGCGAAGTAGTTGCCTCTCTTGAACAACAACATGACTCAATGATGGAAACTCGTCGTGAGTTAACTGCAGGTTCTGATGGCAGCATGGTCAGTGGCGATGAATTAGCTGCAAGCTTTGAACAATACTTGGCCGAAATGGACGAAAAGGGCGAAACCGAAAGTTAGTAGAACTTTCTACATCCACTATTCAAAAATAGTGTCTGGGAAAATCAACGTTCCTGGATCAATCTTCACGCCTGTGCCAATTTCAGCACGTTCCGCGATCACCGTGTCAACAATCTGACAATCACTCAAGATTTTTACGGCTGTGCTTACAATCGAATTTGTGATCTGGGTTCCACTGCCCACTTCAACTTCTGCAAAAATTACACTGCCCGTGATTACTGCGCCGGCCCCAATGACTGCGTTATGACCAACGTAAGTACCGCCAGTTACTGAAGCACTAGCGTCCACTTTAGCTGTGGCTTCGATTAAGGCTTCACCAGTTCGTCCAACTAATAATGGTGAAGGCGCTATTCCTCGGACCAAATCTGCTGAACCTTTTGCAAAAGCCAGCGGCGTACCAAGGTCTAACCAATATCCAGCATCGACCACTCCAATCACAATTCGATCGGCTGCTAGCAGTTCTGGAAAAGTTTCACGCTCCACTGAGACTGGTCGATCACTTGGTATTGAGTCAATTACGGAACGTTTGAAGATATAGCAACCAGCATTGATTTGGTCAGTCACAATCTCTTCGGGAGTCGTTGGCTTTTCTAGAAATTCTAAAACCCGACCATCGGTATCTGTTGGGACTAAACCGTACGGCCTAGGATCTTCGACTCTCGTGAGATACAAAGCAACATCTGCCTTGGCAGCTCGCCACTTTTGAATCAATCCGCCGATGTCTAGTCCGGTTAAAACATCACCGTTGAAAATTACGACTGGGTCGTCCGGGCCACAAGTAAGGTACGAAGCTGCATTTCTAATTGCTCCCCCAGTTCCAAGTGGTTCATTTTCAACGGCATAAACCAATTCCACGCCAACATTTTCACCGTGGCCAAAGTGTTCTTCAAAGACTTCGGCGCGGTACGAAGTTCCTAAAACAATTCGGCCAATGCCAGCCTCACGAGCAAGGGCTATCTGGTGGTCGGTGCAGGCGTGACCGGCAACCGGCAACATTGGTTTTGGTGTTGAAATCGTGAGGGGACGCAGACGAGTGCCTTGGCCTCCAACTAACAAAATTGCTTCCAACACGTTCTCAGCCTAACAATGCAGTATTTAGCTCTAACCCAGCAGCACTATTTGCTCGAGTTTTTCTTGTCTCTTAATTGCATCTAAGTCAGGTTCAACTTGATCAATTAATACCACTGAATTTCGATTTACTATCGGCAAGACAACTTGCAGTGCAATTTGGGTTAACAAGTCACCTTTGCCATGGAGGCCATAATTTTGTGTTGCTTCGATTTTGTGCTTGCTTGCCAACTCGAGAGTGTGCACCACCAGTTGATCCCAAGTAAATTTCTCACCGAGCGCTAGCAAGATGATTTCATTTGAGTCTCGTGACCAAGTCGGTGAGAAGTAGTCACCAAAATTTCTAACTTCAGCTGAGCCATTAATGGTCCCCATTGGAACAGTTTTGTCAGGCATACCAAATGGATCTTGGCTAACAACTATGAACTCGTCGGCATTGCCAGTCCAAACTTGGGCGGCAGGCAGAGTTCCAAACGTAACTAGGCCACTTTGGTCAGAAATTTCGATACCTGTTGCCAATCCCGTGCCTAGCCAGACCGGTGACTGCCAGTGGTTACCGAGCTCTACAGATATCGAACTGTATTCATCTAGTTCTAGTCCATCAATTAGAAAGTTGCTGGCTTTACATACTGCATTAGAAAAAGTTACTGTCGACAATTCAATTCGCCCTAAGTCATTGATCCAAGTAACTAGTGGTGTCGGGCCACGGCTATGCACGGCCTTTTGCAATGACTGGAAATAATCTGACATTTAGGGTGAAGTAAATCTGCCGATAGTACGTGGGGACAATCCAGCGTCATTCTTTTCAACAACCTGGATGCGAATTTTGTCTCCTGGTTTAGTATCGATGACCTCTGAAGCAGCTAAGTTTGATGTTTTTTTCCAAGAAGTCCACTTACTTCCATTTATTGAAACCCGAGTATAAAAACCTAGCGATTCATAATCACTTAGCGCCCGTGTCCACGTTGCAGTAACTCGATTTTTTCCGGAGGGAATCAAAGTCAGATTTGTTACTGCCTCTGGCTTAGTAGGTGAATACCGCGGAACGGTCATCTTTTTTTGTACGACGCTCGATACTCCAACAGTGTTAAAGCTTCGGAACTCAACATAGTAGGTTTTTCCAAGAATCCACTGAGCTGTTACAAATTCGCTATTTCTGGCTACGCGCCACTTATTCCAAGTCTTTTTACCATCTTCTGAAATCCTAAATTGATGCTTGGTCGTCGGTGCAAGATCTGTAGATTCTGCCGTCCAAACAACTTTGGTTTTTGTTGTGCTAATACTTTTGATTGCAACCTTTTTTGACAACTTCGGCGGAAGTGCCACAGTCACTAAGGTTCGAATTCCGGGTAAAGATGATTCGCCGATCGAAGCCTTAATTGAAACGACATACTTCCCCACAGGAACAACTTGCCCATTGAGATCCGTGCTGTTCCAGGCAAACTGTATTTGGCCCGATTCGACCTGGATTCCCGAGGTCGAATTCACTACCTGGCCATCGACTTTATTCAAAACCTCAACAGTCCAAGCTGCGTTAGCCGGAATCGTGGCCTTAACGTCAATATTTCCAGTGCCATCTTGGTTAATCAATCGTGGCTCAACTGATACATCACTTATTTCAGGCGTAAGTAACTCAGTTGCTTCAGCGCGAATTTGGTCCAGGTATGGGTAAAGATAACGACCCGGGCAAACGGTCTTTCCGACGTCGCGGTGTCCAGATATAACTGGAGTAATCGCAGTCTGCCCTTTGCTATATCTCGATAGTCCGGAAGTGTCTGTTGAAACCATTGAAGCGTTCGAACTTGGATCTATTCCATAAGGCGCTAACTTCCATGCCATTAAGGAAGCAATTGAACTCACTAAGGCGTCTGGATTTGCTGGGGGCTTGGTGTCGTAGTTGCCGATTGCTGAAATCGCAAACGTGTTTGGATTAAAACCTGCAGTGTGCGCACCGATCACCGGCAAGGCAGGTCCATCGCAAGGCTGCACGCTACCAAAAGTACATGCATTGCGACCCTCATAAACTGTTCCATATTGATCGACCAAAAAGTTGTATGCCATGTCTGCATACTTCAAGCTTTTTGTGAAGTACGCATAAAGTGCACGCATCTGTGCTGGCGCTTGTTCTGGCGTGTAGTTGTTTGTTGAAGCAGTGTGGTGCACGAATCCAGCAACAATTTTTTTGCCCATTCTTGGGACCGGATCGCGCCAAGTTTCATCTGCACCCCATTGCGCCCGCGAAACTATGTTTGGCCGAGCCACAATCACGCCATCGGGTGTTACTGCGGGATCACCCGGAATAGGCACAGAGTTCAAACTACGCGCGTTAGTCAACAATGCGCGATCTTGATTGGTTTCTTGCGAGCCGATTAATTCCAATTGCAAATCTTTGGGCGCCAAACCCGATTTATTGCTCATGGTCACTTCAACTCCATCGGCAACTGCAGTCATCAGTGGATCGGTACCAAAGCGCGTATCAATGCCTTCCGAGCTACTGGAATCAACTCCGTGGTCATCGCTGAAGTGCAGTTCATTCCAACTCGACCATTTACCCGACTCGCGAACTCGAGCCTTGAACATCGTGCCATTAGGCAGACTGCCTACCCAAGTTAAGCCAACAACCGAGAATGGTTTGATGGATTTGGGAATAACTAGTTCAGTGTTTATTCCATTCAGTGAACTGGATTTAACTAGAAGTTTCGGTGTAATCGACTGCACGGTGACCGGTGGTGCATAACCGGTAATTGCTTGGGATGGGGAGGTGGTAAGTGAGCCAACCCCGAACGCGGTGGCCAATAAGAGGCACAGCATGCGTAAGGACGTTTTGCGGGGAAGCATAACTACAGTCTCCCAGAAAACTAGTCACAATAACCTCATCTGCCACACTGGTTTTCGGTTGTGTTTGACAAGTTTTGGCTGAAATCATCAATAGAAATGGGTAAATCCGTTACCTAAAAAGATGACGTACGATCATATGGTGTCCGAGACGGACCCCTACCGCAGCTAGGCGGCTGGGCGGCAATTTTTTGGAGAGTCAGGAAATGGGTAAGCATCGCGCGCTAAGCACGAAATCAAACACCCATCCTTTGCTGCGAAAGGTCACAGCGGCTGTTTCGATTCTCATTCTGATTGCAACCTCGCTTGGAGGTGGCGCAGTCTACGCAATCAATGGCCTTGGTAAAAATATCAATGCCCTTGACACAAGTGACTTAAACAATCAGAAACGTCCCGAGACCGTCATCCAAACTGACACAAGTGCGACCAATATTCTGATCATGGGTTCAGACTCAAGAGCTGGAACAAATGGTTCTTACGGAAGTGTTGAGGGTGCTCGCTCTGATACGACTCTGTTGGTTCACATCTATAAGGGTCGCAAAGCCGCTACCGTTGTTTCAATTCCTCGCGATAGTTTTGTGGAAATCGCAGGTTGCAAAATGTTAGATGGCAAATCTTCAAGTCCATACGAAACTAAATTTAATGCTGCCTTTGCTATTGGTGGTCCGATCTGCACCGTTCAGACCGTGGAAAAACTTACAAACGTTCGAATCAACAATTTTGTTGTTGTTGACTTTGAAGCGTTCAAAAAGGTTGTAGATGCTCTCGGTGGAGTCGAGGTTTGCTTGACTTCGCCGGCTTACGATCCGATTGTTCCAGGGCGGGGCGGATCTGGTTTGAACTTACCGGCAGGTTATAGCAACATCACCGGGGAGCAAGCATTGGCTTTCGTTCGTGCCCGCGAATCGCTCGGTGACGGAAGTGACCTTGGTCGAATTTCTCGTCAGCAAGAATTTATCGGATCTATGATCCGAGGCATGGTGGAAAAGGGACTACTTACCAATCCGGCAATGATCTACCGAGTTTTGAATGTCGTCACAAGTTCAATAACTACGAATTCTGAATTTGCTTCAATCACCGAACTCCAAGACTTTGCACTTTCACTTGGATCATTAAAGCCGAGCAAAATCAACTTTGTGACGACACCTTACGAGATGGTAGGTAAGGGCAATGTTGGGTGGACGTCTGAGGCAGATGAGTTGTGGTCCGCCCTTCGCAGGGATCAGCCTTGGCCAGCGCCTGCAGTAACAGTGTCGGCCAGTCCAGGATCTTCGGCATCAGCAACTCCTAAGCCAAGCCCGACTAAGACATCCATCACTGCAGCGGCGGCAACTTGTACTGAGGGAAACAATCGCGTCAAGTAACTAGCTTGATTTAGAACGGCTAGTCAAGAAACCAATTCCCCAGGACATTTGCATTGTCATCAAAACAACTGGCAACCAAAGTGCGCCACTGCGTGCCCGCTTAACTAAGCTCAGCGATGAAATCAAGGTCAGAAACACATAACTCGCTGGCGCCAAGAATCCCCAAAATGCGAGTGGGGAAATCTGAAACGCACTTCCTATGCATCCAAGGATTGTTCCACCGATGATTCCAACAACTGCAACTGGCGGCGCGTAGTAACGCAAAGCAGATTTGCGCATGCGAGTTTCGGGATGTCGGCGCATTACTTCGTGACGCCAAGAACCGTATTCAAAATACTGTTTTGCCAGTTTGCTGATAGATGGCCGAGGTCGATACTTCACAAACAGTGCTGGGTTAAACCAAACCGTTCCACCAGTTTCCCGGATTCGATGATTCATTTCCCAATCTTGTGCCCGGGCAAATGCCGGATCGTAACCACCGACTCGTTCCAGCGCACTTCGCTTGAAAGCACCTAGGTAGACGGTCTCAGTTGGTCCTTCATTGCCGCCAGTATGAAACGAAGCCGAACCGACGCCAAGTGGGGATGTCATGGCAGCAGCCACGGCTTTTTCAAAACTGGTCACACCACGCGCGCCCATAATGCCACCGACATTGTCCGCTCCAGTGCGAATCAAAGTCTCAACTGCGGTGCGAATATACCCATCGGAAAGTTCACTGTGCGCATCTACCCGAACGACGATCTCTTGCGTGGTTGCCGCTAGCGCTGCATTTAAACCTTCCGGCGTTCGTCCTGTTGGATTGTGCACTGAACTTACTCGAGCATCACCAGCACAAATGCGTTTGGCTACTTCGTCCGTTTTGTCGGTTGATGGCCCTAGTGCTAACACGACTTGAATTTGGCCGGCATAATCCTGAGACAAAATCGCCAGTACTGCTGCTTCCAAGTAGTTCTCTTCGTTTAGGACCGGCATCACTACCGCTACATCTGGCCACTGCATCACAAGATAACGCTATCGGTTAACTAAACTAATTCCATGGCGCGTATCTCTGTAATCGGGACCGGATATCTCGGCGTAACTCACGCAGCTTGCATGGCTAGCGTAGGTCATGATGTTGTCGCACTTGATGTTGATGAAAACAAAGTCACCTCTCTGGCTGCAGGCATAGTTCCTTTTCACGAACCAGGATTACCCGAACTTCTTCAAGAATCCTTAGCCGCTGGAAAAATCCATTTCACAACAAGCTGGGACGATGTTGCAGCCGAAGCCGACGTGCACTTTTTGTGTGTTGGTACTCCACAATCACCAGAATCACCAGCTGCAGATCTTTCCCAGATTAAGTCCGCTGTTCAATCTCTAGCTCCACTGCTGACTAAGCCTTGTTTAGTTGTTGGCAAGTCAACTGTTCCAGTTGGGACTGCAAAGTGGATTTCAGAATATTTAGTAGCTAATTCACCAGCTGGACAAGATGTCCATTTAGTTTGGAATCCAGAATTTCTTCGTGAAGGATTCGCTGTAGAAGACACGCTGCATCCAGATCGCATTGTCCTGGGAGTCAAATCAGATTCTGATGTGCAAGCGCTTACCGATATTTACGCCACAGCACTTGAAGGAAGTACTCCGTTAGTTGTAACTGACTATGCGACAGCAGAACTAGTTAAAGTCGCGGCAAACGCTTTCTTGGCAACAAAGATTTCATTTATAAACGCTTTTGCCTACTTGGCGGACGAAGTCGGTGCGGATGTAGGCACGTTGGCCGATGCAATTGGGCACGACACCAGAATCGGAAGGCGTTTCCTAAATGCTGGAATTGGATTTGGTGGCGGTTGCTTACCTAAAGACATCCGCGCACTACAGGCACGCGCAGATGAACTCGGACTTAGTGAGCACTTCGAGTTTCTGAAGAATATGGATGAAGTTAATAAGTCGCGAAGAGATTACGTTGTCGAACTAGCGACCCGTAATCTTGGTTCACTTAATGGCAAAACCATTGCCATTTTGGGTGCTGCGTTCAAGCCAGACAGCGATGACATCCGTGATTCACCAGCCCTCGACATTGCAGTAATGCTGGCTAAGGCTGGAGCAAATATTCGCTTGCACGATCCCGTTGCATTGCCACAAGTGCGAACTAGAAACCTTCCGATTCATGCGATCGATAATGTCGAAGAAGTATTCGACGGCTCCGATTTGGTATTGCACTTAACTGAATGGAAGCTATACCGCGAATTGGATCCGAAAATCATCGGCGAAAAGGTTGCGCAAAAACGCATCATCGATGGTCGCAATTGCCTGGATTTAAACCTTTGGAAAAATGCGGGTTGGCAGGTTACTTATCTTGGGAAACCAGGTTCGCAAGCTGTGCTTTAAGTGCATCGCCTTTATCAATTGCAACCTGACGCATGTCGACTTGAAACTTTTCTAGTTTCTGCGTTAACTCAGTTCCCAAGTCATCACCAGAGCTTGCAATAATTCGCGCTGCAAGTAGGCCAGCATTCTTTGCATTACCAATTCCAACTGTTGCAACTGGAACACCTGCAGGCATCTGGACTATTGAGAGCAAGGAGTCCAAGCCTTCTAAGTGAGTTAGTGGCACTGGCACACCAATCACCGGCAAAGTTGTGATCGAGGCAACCATGCCTGGTAAGTGTGCTGCGCCACCTGCGCCAGCAATGATTACTCGAATCCCACTTGCTACTGCTTGTTTAGCGTAGGAAACCATGTCTTCAGGCATGCGATGCGCGGAAACGACTTCGGCCTTATAGCTGATACCAAGCTCGTCAAGGATTTGGGCGGCTGGTGCCATAGTTTCCCAATCCGAATCACTACCCATGATGATGCCAACTAATGCATTACTCATCGATTACTCCTGTGAGATAGTCGGCTGCATGCCACGCGCGTTGCAGTAAGTCTTCAATGTTGCCACCTGTTGCATTCACATGGCCAATCTTGCGACCTGGGCGAACTTCCTTGCCATACAAATGCACTTTGATGCCTGGGTCGCGGGCCATGATGTGACGAAATGCGCTGTGGAGATCGCCAAGATCTTTACCTAGCAAATTCACCATCACAGTCTGTGGTCCGGTTGGTGCCGGTGAACCTAGTGGCCAATCCAAAACCGCACGCAAGTGATTTTCGAATTGGCTAGTCACTGCCCCATCCATCGACCAGTGACCTGAATTATGCGGACGCATTGCTAGTTCGTTAACTAAAATCTCGGAACCAGTGTCGAAGAGTTCAACCGCAAGCATGCCGTGTACATCCAACAGATCAGCAATCTTGATCGCCATCGCTTGTGCTTTAGCAGCGCGCTCGGGATCTAAGTCAGGACATGGTGCAATAACTTCATGGCAGATTCCATCGGTTTGCGTGGACTTAACAACTGGGTATGCCACACATTGGCCATGTGGGCTGCGTGCAACTTGAGCCGCAAGTTCGCGGGTGAATGGCACTAGTTCTTCGGCTAACACTCGATTTCCAGCAGCGTGGATTTCGTTAATGATTTCTAAAGCTTCCGCCCAAGACTTAACTACCCAAACGCCTTTGCCGTCGTATCCACCGCGTGCAGTTTTTAGGATCAATGGCCAACCAGCCGAATTACCAAATTCAGTTAAGTCAGATTCCGAAGTGATTTCTTTCCATTTCGGACAAGGTATCCCAGCGGAAGTTAATGCACTTCGCATTTCAATTTTGTCTTGCGCAAATTTCAATGCGTGTGGCCCCGGACGAACTGACACTCCAAGTTTTTGAAGTTCTTCTAGGTACTCAGTTGGTACATGTTCATGATCAAAAGTAATCACATCACATTCCAAGGCAAACGCCTTCAAAGCTTCCCAATCTTCATGGGAACCAACAACGGTGTCTGGAATTACTTGAGCAGCACTATGGGTGGCAGATGCAGAAAGTACTCGGAGATGAATCCCAAGATTGATTGCAGCTGGTTGCATCATGCGGGCAAGTTGGCCACCGCCAATAACGCCGACTCGAGGGGTGCTCACTGTCATAAGCCTAGTTGGCTTTTCTACCAGAGAAAATTGGTTGAGTTTTGCGCTAAGTGCGCAGTGCAGTGACCAAAATATAAAGTGCCGCTGGGGTGTTATTCACAATGTGAGCCACAATCGCAGCCGAGGTACTGCCGGTGCGACGTCGCACTTCACCCAAGATCATGCCGATGGCGAACAGAATTACGAAGCGTTTAGGTTCAAAATGATACAGTGCAAAAACTAGTGCAGTGATTACGACAACTAGATGTTCGTTTAAGTGCGCTTTTGCCAAAGCACCATAGAGCATTCCCCGAAACGCAATCTCTTCAACAATCGGGGCCCCAAACATTGCCAGCAACACGAACAGCACCAGCACTATCCCGGTTTGGTTCAAACCGACGTCACCAGCACTGGAACTTAATGGTCCAGTGAAGCGGGTGACAATTACTGCGATCAAACTTGCGGCGGCCAACGATGCCAGACCTGCAACAAATCCCAGTCGTAAATGGGTTCGCGGCGCAAGCAAACCAAAATCAATTCCTGGGCCGTTGCCCTTGATCGTTGTTGC
>CANKTT010000035.1 GCA_947486505.1 Actinomycetota bacterium
GGTGCATTTATTGGAACTGCAAAAGATGACATCAAGAAGGGTCTAGCGGGTTCGACAATGAGCCAAATCGGTTACATGGTTCTCGCTGCTGGACTTGGACCTGTTGGTTATGTCTTTGCAATCTTCCACTTACTTACTCATGGCATGTTTAAAGCTGGCCTATTCCTTGGGGCTGGCTCGGTAATGCATGGCATGCATGACGATGTGAACATGCGACACTATGGCGCCCTTCGCACCATGATGAAAGTTACTTACGCAACTTTCGGACTTGGCTTTTTGGCAATCATTGGAGTGCCGCCATTTGCCGGATTCTGGTCGAAAGACGAAATCATTTACGTTGCCTTTAGTCAAAGTTTGATTATTGGGCTTGCGACTCTGCTAGGTGCAGGTGTCACGGCCTTCTACATGACCCGAATGATGGCCATGACATTCTTTGGTGAGGCGCGTTGGCAAGATGACGTACATCCGCATGAATCTCCAGCGGTGATGACCATCCCAATGATTGTCTTAGCACTTGGATCGGTGTTCGGTGGTATGGCAATGCTATTCGTTGGTGACATTGAGCATTGGTTAGAGCCAGTTACGGGATTCGCGAAACCTGAACATTCGGTTTCACATTCCGTCTTGATTCCAATAACACTTGCTGTTGTGCTGGGTGGCGCAGCGTTTGCGTGGCTTCGATACGGTCGCCGCCCAGTTCCAGTTGCGGCTCCAGTAAACGTTAGTTTCTTAACCAAAGCTGCCCGCGCAGATGCCTACGGAGATTCACTTAACGAAGCATTGCTTATGCGTCCTGGTCAGTATTTGACTCGATCCTTGATTTGGTTTGACACCAAAGCAATCGATGGGGCAGTCAGTGGCCTTGCCGCTGCAATTGGTGGACTATCTGCCCGTGCTCGCCGACTACAAAATGGCTATGTCCGTTCTTATGCATTAACCATGCTTGGTGGCGCAGTTTTGATTGCACTCGTACTCCTATTAGTGAGGCTTTAATCATGTTGCTTACGACGTTGATGCTGATCCCACTTATTGGGGCGTTAGTTGTTTTCTTGTTACCGCCTGCTAAAGCAACACTTGCCAAGCAAGTTGCACTTGGTTTCGCAGTTGCAACTTTGGTTGTTTCAGTGTTTATGGTGCTTGGGCTGGACAACTCTTCGGGCGGACTTCAATTCATTGAATCCTATGACTGGATCCCTGCCTTTGGAATTTCCTGGACACTAGGCGTGAATGGAATCTCTGCATTGCTAATTGTGATGTCAGCGATCCTGGTGCCGGTAGCGATAGTTGCTGGCTGGTGGGATGCTGAGCATTCTGGTCGGGGAACCGCGAAAGAATACTTTGCTTTAATTCTGGTTTTAGAAGCGCTGATTATCGGCGTATTCACCGCCAACGACTTATTCCTGTTCTATGTTTTCTTCGAAGCAATGCTGTTTCCGATATATTTCTTGATCGGAAGATTTGGTGGCCCACAACGCGCGTACGCGGCAATGAAGTTCTTGCTGTACTCGCTAGTTGGAGGCTTGTTTATGCTTGCCGCTTTGATTGGTCTTTACGTCGTATCTAGTCGCGAACTTGGACAAGGAACTTTCGATTTCCAAACCCTAACTACTTTGAACATTGATCCAGCAACGCAGAAAATGCTTTTCCTAGGATTCTTCTTTGCTTTCGCAGTCAAGGCCCCAATGGTCCCGTTTCACACTTGGCTGCCAGATGCGGCAGCTGAAGCAACTCCGGGTACATCCACATTGTTAGTCGGCGTGCTCGATAAGGTCGGAACTTTTGCCATGCTGCATTTCTTGCTGCCGATTTTCCCTGAGGCAAGTAAGTTCTTCGCACCGGCAATCATTGTGCTGGCGGTAATCAGTATCTTCTATGGCGCGCTTGTTGCCATCGGTCAATCAGACGTAATGCGACTAATCGCCTTTACTTCGATTTCGCACTTTGGATTTATTGTTTTAGGAATCTTTGTGATGACGTCACAAGGAATTAGTGGATCATCGTTCTACATGGTTAATCACGGATTCTCCACGGGCGCGTTGTTCTTAGTGATGGGCTACTTGGTCTCTCGTCGGGGATCGAAGCGAATTGCAGACTTTGGTGGCGTTCAAAAAGTTGCACCAATTATGGCCGGAGTGTTTCTCATCTCAGGACTTTCGGGCCTAGCTCTTCCTGGTATGTCCACCTTCGTTTCAGAATTCTTGGTCCTTACAGGTGCATATATGGTTAATCCAACTGCCGCCATCCTGGCTACTTTGGGAATCATTCTGGCCGCGGTTTACATTCTTTGGCTCTACCAAAGGATGATGACTGGAGTTCCAAGTAAAGAAGTTGAAGAAACTGTCACCGAGATTTCTAAGCGCGAATTAGTGGCCGTGGCGCCGCTGCTGGCGATAATGATTGTTCTTGGTTTCGTGCCACAGGTTGCTCTCAGCGTCATTAACCCTGCAGTTGAACAAGTACAGACCTACGTAGGTGTAACTGACCCAGAAGCAGCAGTTGTGATTGAAGGGAGTGGCTCATGAAGGTTTCAGTTGAGTACCAAGCATTAGCCCCAATCATAATTTTGTTGGCGTCCGGAGTCCTTTCCGTTTTAGTTGAGGCCTTTATTCCGCGCACTTTCCGTCGCCCAATTCAGCTCATGCTCGTGATAGGCAGCATCGTGTTGGCATTTGCCTACGTCGTGATAAATGCCACAGCAGAACTTGCAGGCGACCCATTAGTTAATGGTGGGCAAGTTAAGGGATTACGCGAGTTAGCAGCTAGTGGTGCGATTGCCGTTGATGGTCCAGGCATGGTCATTCAGGGAATTATTCTCCTGGTCTCTTTCGTAGCAGCACTGTTGCTGGCGGAACATCAAGTTGATCCCCAAGGTGATGCTTTCGCAGCAAGGTCATCCACACTTCCTGGAAGTGAAGATGAGCGACAGTTCACTGCACAAGGCTGGCTCCAAACTGAAATTTGGCCACTTTATTTATTCTGTGTTGGTGGGTTGTTACTCTTCCCAGTTTCCAATGACTTCTTAACAATGTTCGTAGCGCTTGAAGTGTTCTCACTTCCGCTCTATTTGATTGCCAGCATGGCCCGTCGTCGTCGATTGCTAAGTCAAGAAGCAGCTCTTAAGTACTTCATCCTTGGCGCATTCTCAAGTGCATTCTTCCTATTCGGAGCCGCACTGATTTATGCTGCAACATCATCAGTCAACTTCAGCACTGTTGCAGTTGCAATGGAGAACTCATCGCAGGATGGACTCATCATTCCAGGAATTGGAATGATCGCTGTTGGTTTGCTTTTCAAAGTTGGCGCAGTACCTTTCCACCAATGGGTGCCAGATGTCTACCAAGGATCACCGACTCCGTTGACTGCATTTATGAGCGCGGCTACAAAGGTTGCAGCTTTTGGAGCCTTACTTCGAGTTTTCTACGTAGCCTTCGGTGGAATGCGCTGGGACTGGCGTCCAATGATGTGGGTTATCGCATTGCTGTCAATGGTTATTGGTTCACTGCTAGCGGTGACACAAACCGATATGAAACGAATGCTCGCATTCTCCTCTGTCGCTCACACTGGATTTATATTGCTTGGCGTGATTGCAACTAGCGCTGCCGGACTTTCCAGCACCTTGTTCTATTTACTTGCTTATGGGTTTACTTCTGTTGGAGTCTTTGCAATCGTTGGATTGGTCAGAGATGCATCTGGCGAAGCTACTCATTTATCGCAATGGGCAGGCTTAGGTAAGAAATCCCCTTGGATGGCGAGCATCTTCGCACTGTTCCTACTAGCTTTAGCTGGAATCCCATTGACGAGTGGTTTCACTGGAAAGTTCGCAGTTTTCACTGCCGCAGTTGACGGTGGCGCAACTCCACTAGTAATTGTTGCGGTAACTGCCAGCGCAGTAGCAGCTTTCTTCTACGCCAGAGTTATTGTTCTGATGTTCTTTACCAAGCCTCCAGTTGATGGACCAAGCGTGGTAGTTCCGAGCGCATTCACAACCGTTGCAATTGGAATCTGCGCTGCGTTCACAGTTCTCTTGGGTGTTGCCCCTCAGCCGGTACTTGATTTAGTCATCAATGCGGGACTGTTCCTGCGTTAAGCCCCAAGTCGCGACTTTGCCTGCAAAATGCAAGGATTGAGCCGTGAGCGTTTTATTTCCAGAAGAGCTAGCAGCACTCGAAGAAGAGATGTTTGCTGGCCTTGCTGCGATTGAAGATCGCCTTCGCGAAGAAATTCGTAGCGACTACGAGCTTGCAGACATCACCGCCCGCCATCTAGTGGAAGCTGGCGGAAAAAGATTTCGCCCACTACTAGTACTTTTAGCATCACACTTCGGTGATCCAAAGTCTGAGGGCGTGGTGCCCTCGGCTGTAGTCGTGGAACTTACTCACTTAGCAACGCTTTATCACGACGACGTCATGGACGAAGCCGAAGTTCGTCGTGGAGCGCAATCTGCAAACAGCCGCTGGGGAAACACCGTGGCAATTTTAAGTGGCGACTTCTTATTTGCAAGGTCTTCCAAGCTGCTTGCAGATTTAGGGCCAGAAGCTGTACGTGTTCAAGCTGAGACATTTGAGCGTCTTGTAATTGGGCAACTACGTGAGAGCGTCGGACCGCAAGGTGACGAAGATCCAATCGTTCATCACCTAGAAGTACTTGCTGACAAAACTGGTTCACTTATCGCCGCAGCTGGACGATACGGTGCGATGATGAGTGGCGTCTCCCCTGAAGTAACTGATCGAATCGCTGACTTTGGTGAAAGTATCGGTATCGCTTTCCAATTAAGTGATGACTTACTTGACATCGAGTCTGAAGTTTCTGGAAAGACACCCGGAACTGATTTGCGTGAAGGTATTCGCACACTTCCGGTGCTATTTGCGCTTGCAGACCCCGATACCCCGCCACGGTTACGGGAACTGTTGAGTCGAGCAATTACTGATGATGCCGAGCATGCCGAAGCTTTGGCAGCGCTTCGAGTACACCCGGCGATGGATCAAGCCCGTGAAGTACTTGAGCAGTGGGCTGACCGAGCTCGCGAAAGACTTGGTGCTTTACCGGATTGCGATGCAAAGACCGCAATGGCAACCCTGGTTGATAGCGTTGCCTACCGCACGGTCTAACGACCCAAAGTAATTACCTAACTTCACATGCAATAGTTTTAGTGCATTATGAGTTCTGATGCCGTGAAAGAAAAGCGATCAGAACATTCGATCGGTCTAATCAATGGTTACATTGCCTACATAATTTGGGGCGCAGTAATTCTCTATTGGCCGTATCTGGCTCCTGCGAAACCGCTCGAAATTCTGGCACATCGAATTCTCTGGAGTTTACTTTTTGTAGCAGCGATTTTGATTTATCAAAAGCGAATTGTTTCGTTGCGTGTAGTTCTGAATAATTCCAGGCAGCTGAAGTTACTTGCAGTGGCTTCTGTTCTTATTGGCGTTAACTGGGGATTGTTTATCTGGGCCAGCATGAATGGGCATGTACTTGATTCGTCGCTTGGTTACTACATAACACCGCTACTGAATGTCGCTCTTGGCGTATTTTTCTTCAAAGAAAAATTGAGAAACATGCAATGGCTAGCTATCGGCATAGCTGCCTTTGCCGTTCTGTTTATAACTATCGCAATGGGGGTCCTTCCGTGGGTGGCACTCTCACTTTCAACTTCATTTGCAATGTATGGATATGTGAAAAAGCTGGCAAATGTCGAAGCACTGGAAAGCCTGATGATCGAAACCATGATCTTGACACCCGTTGCGATTGGGTATTTAATCTGGCTGCAATTTAATGGCGGCAATACCTTCTTGGCTTATGGACTTGACCACACATTGTGGATGGCTAGCGCAGGCATAGTCACCGCTATCCCATTGCTCGCTTTTGGAGTGGCAATTGTTCGGCTTCCGTTAACAACCCTTGGAATGCTGCAATACATCGGCCCAACAATTCAATTCTTTGTAGGCATCTGGTTAACCCAAGAAGCCATGCCACAGGTTAGGTTCATTGGCTTCGCCATCACTTGGGTAGCGCTGGTTATTCTTACGATTGATGCGTTGCGCAATCGCCGAAACGTCAGCAAGTCTTTCGTGCCCGATCCTGACTAGAGTCATACTGTGAGCAATGTTTCAGTGTTACAGGCCGCGCTTGCCTGTTGTGGTGTTGAATCGAGTTCCGTGGACTTGGTTACCAGTGCCTGGAACCAGACTGAGTCAGTGGCAAAACTATCTGCAGCTCAACATATTCTGGTTATTGCCGGAACTGTTACGCAGGCCTTGGCACCGACCGTAAAGTCCGCCTACGATGCTCTGCAAGAGCCAAAAGTAGTAGTGGCCTTTGGTGCGTGTGCGATTTCTGGCGGTCCGTATTGGGATTCCTACTCCGTGATTCCCGGAGCACATGAGTTGGTTCCAGTGGACATCCAAGTTCCAGGATGCCCACCAGGTCCAGAAGAGTTGGCTGCAGCGCTTATGCAAGCCGTTGAGATGGCTAACCAATGACAAGCATCCAAAAGGTAGAAAAGTCCGAATGGCTCAGTCAGGCATCAGACATGAAGCAACGTGGCTTCGTGAGATGTGAGTGGTTAACCGCAACTCATAATGGCGGAGATACTTTTGAAATTTCGCTCATGCTATCGAGTGAAGACTTAACTAAGAGTTTAATTCTGACAACTGAGATTGATACAAGTATCGAGTCGTTAACTAACCCCTATTCGGGGGTTAGTTTTCATGAACGAGAAGTTGCCCAAATGTTCGGCGTTGAGTTCATTGGAAATAACGATTCCAGACCTGCATTTGAAATAGAACTTTCAGGTTTCCCACTTCGGCGTGACTTTGCACTCGCAACCCGCGCCGACACTGAGTGGCCAGGGGCAGTTGAGCCGAATGAAACAGCAAAGCGCAGACCATCTCTGCCACCAGGAGTTTTACCGGAGTGGAAATCATGAACCATTCAACAATCGCGCTACATCCAGCTTCATGCACTTCTTGCATGCTTTGTGTTCGAGAATGTCCCGATTGGTGCATAACAGTGCAGGCGCATTCCGAACCTGATCCAGATGCGCCGGCGTATAGCAATTCCCGCAGGGAAGCAACAAAAAATGCTCTAGATCAATTTACGATCGATTTTGGCCAATGTATGTGGTGTGGCATTTGCATCGACGTTTGCCCATTCGATGCACTGTTCTGGTCTGACTCACCTATGCCAGCTGGACAAGGCAGAGGTGAACTCATCTATGGAATCGAAGCGCTAGCTACTTCATTGCCTAGTGCAAGACGTAGCGATGGATCAGTCGCGCCACAGATTGATGAACCACCAAGCGGTAGACGAAAAAAGTAATTAGCGATAGTTCGTGTATTGAACTGCGAAATCTAGGTCAGATTCACTGAGCAGTTGCTGAACTGCTTGTAAATCATCTCGACTCTTTCCAGTCACGCGAAGTTCTTCACCCTGCACCTGAGTCTTTACGCTTTTTGGACCCTCATCGCGAATGATTTTGCCAATCTTTTTGGCTTGTTCCTGACTAATGCCCGCTTTAAAGTCACCATTGATTTTGTAGTCTTTGCCTGATACTCGCGGATCACCGGCGGTGAAGGACTTTAGACTTACGCCGCGCTTGATTAGCTTTTCGCGGAAGACTTCAAGTGCTGCTTTGGCTCGATCTTCAGTACTGGAAGTGATCTCGACACCGAGCTCACCTTTCCATTCGATTGAAGTCTCAGTTCCTTTGAAGTCAAACCGGGTAGCAAGTGCTTTAGCCGCTTGGCCGAGGGCATTGTCGGCTTCCTGACGATCAACCTTGCTCACAATGTCCATACTGGAATCAGCCATTTTTACCTCACTAGAAACTGGATATTTCACCCCACTTTACTGGGCTGGATAAATCAGTTTGGTTGAGGTGACTGCCCAGATCTAAAGATTTTTCGAAAAGGCCTTGACCCACGAGCGTAGTCTGCGTATTGTTCAGAATTGTAGATTGTTGACAATTTAGGAGTATTCATGGGAACTGCAGTAATAACAGGTGCTGGCAGTGGAATGGGTCGAGCTACGGCTGAGCTGTACCTCGAGCGGGACTGGCAAGTGATAGCCGTCGATGTTTCCGATAACCCTGGAATTGAATCTGCAAACTTGCATTGGGTTAAGGCCGATGTGCGAAACCGAGAATCACTCGAAGCCGCTTTAGCTCCAGCAATTACCGCAGCTGGCGGCCAGATTGATGCAGTGGCAAACATCGCAGGCGTTTTTCCGCCAACAACGCTCGAAACATTCACTGAAGAAAATTTCCGTCTTATTTTTGATGTGAATGTACTTGGGGTCCTGAATGTAACTGCAGCTAGTGTCCCTCACATGAAACCTGGGTCTGCAGTAGTAAATTTCGCATCGGTTGATGGCTTCACAGTCTCACGCGGACAACTTTTATATGGCGCTTCGAAGTCAGCCGTCATCATGATCACTAAATCTCTTGCACTTGAACTTGCACCAAAAGGTATTCGCGTTAATGGAATCGCACCTGGCTGGGTAGCTACGCCAGGAAATGCTGCAACTGGGCGCATGGAGGAAGCAGCCAAGTCAATTCCAATTGGTCGCGTAGCTCAGCCATCAGAAATTGCTGAGTGGGTGTGGTTGCTTTCCGATCCAACTAAGGCTGGGTTCGTAGATGGAGAAACCATCGTGATTTCTGGCGCGGATGTAATGAGATGACATTTCAAGCCTTAGAAAGCCAGAGCACAGCAGAGCTCCTTGCTGAACAAATCCGAGATGCAATTTTGGTGGGCAAACTTCACCCTGGGGATCGGTTAATCGAACAAGAGCTATCCGAATCTTTCAAAACTTCGCGTGGTCCAATTCGCGAAGCTATAAGAATTTTGGCAACTGAGGGCCTAGTGGAGCATCGAAAAAATCGCGGTGCCATCGTTTCGGCGCCGAATTTTGATGACGTACTTGAGGTTTATGCGATGCGAATGTCAATGGGTTCAATCGCGGTAACGCATGCATCTCAATTGAGTTTGGAATCCGAACTGGATCTGCAAAAAGTCACTAAGAAATTGGAAGCAATGCGGACTGCTGTGGGCGGAAATGCAAATCGTATGATTTCACTCGATTTAGACTTTCAGTCAGCTCTAATTGCATTGGGCGCCTTACCTCGGATTACCGAAATGTTTGAGCACACTGCAGTGGACATTGGTGTCTTTGTTCGATTCTTGGGAATTAAATACGACGACTCAGATCATAAAGCACTGATTTCAAGACATGAAAAGTTGCTAAAGGCAATAAAAGTAGGAAACGCCAGCCAAGCAATTGAAATCTGGAATGGCCACATTCAGACCTCAGTTCGAGAGTTTATGAAGCCGTTTAGTGAAGTTGAAATAAATGAACTATTTGAAAGACCTTTAATGAATAACTTATTCGAAATGGAGAATGTGCGATGAGTAAGTACTGTGTGATTGGCGCTGGCCCAGCTGGCTTAGCTTCTATGAAAACTCTGGTTGATGCTGGCCTTGAATTCGACTGCTTTGAACGTACTCAAGCAGTGGGTGGACACTGGAACACCGACTACGAAGCATTGCACCTAATTACATCGAGCAAGGTAACTGGTTATGACGGCCATCCAATGCCCGAAGATTGGCCAATCTTTCCAAGTCGCAAATTGATGCTGAAGTACTTCGAAGACTTCGCTGAAGAGTTTGATTTAAGAAAGTATGTAACGTTTGGTGTTTCGGTTGATCGAGTAGAACCATTACCAACCGATGGACCGACCGGGTCAGCCGGTTGGAGCGTAACTACCAGTGATGGCAAGACCAATAACTACGACGGTGTATTCGTAGCCAACGGTCACTTGTGGGATGAAAAGCGACCAGAATTCCCAGGTGAATTTACTGGCAAGACAGTTCACTCCGGAAGTTACACAAACACTAAAGATATCGACGGCACTCGCGTACTAGTAATTGGCTCTGGTAACTCAGGCTGTGACTTGGCAGTTGATGCAGCGCAAAATCATTTCGAGACTGACATCGTGATTCGTCGTGGCCATTTCTTCCAACCTAAAACTTTCTTTGGCGTGCCGCGTGCCGAACTGGGCTGGATGCAGGATTTCACATTTGAAGAACAAGACTTAATAGCTCGTCTCATGATTCGACTTTCAGTTGGCACTCATGAGAACTATCCAGGTATGCCGGCCCCTGACCACCGCACACTGGCTGATGGTCCTCCGGTAGTGAATCAGCTTTTGCTGTATTGGATTCATCATGGACGCATTGCGGTTAAACCAGGTATCGAAAGATTTGATGGCAAGACAGTTCACTTCAGTGACGGTACCGCTAAGGAATACGACACAATTTTGTACGCAACTGGTTTTCACGCCTCACTTCCGTTTTTGTCGGAGGAGTACCTGGAACGAAAAGAGGGCGTTCCACTTCGAGTTGGAGCAGCAATAGTTCCATTAGGTCTTGAGAAGTTTTACTTGATAGGAATGATCGGTGCACGAGGACCACAACCTCCTATCTATTTGATTCAGGCAAAGATTGCTCTTGAAATGGTTCGCCTCCATGAACAAGCTGGCGGATACCGAAGTATTGCTGGACCGCTTGAAAAGCTGCAAGAAAAGGAATGGCGCATCGACATCTTGCGTCCAATTTGGCTCGATCAAGTTGAGCACA
This sequence comes from Actinomycetota bacterium, assembly GCA_947486505.1. The sequence continues at coordinate 10,638 of CANKTT010000035.1, forward strand.
CAAAAACAGCTTTGAGCATTATGGCCGAAGTTAAGCCGGAAACCATTTCGTCATGAGTGATTGGCTTGGACTGACTGGGCGAACTGCAGTCGTTACTGGTGCCGGAGGCGGGATCGGTAAAGCGGTTGCACTGGAGTTAGCTGCCAATGGCGTGCACTGCAATGTGCTCGATAGAGCGAGTGAATTAGTAGATTTAACAGTTTCCGAAATTAATGAAATAGGTGGCCACGCAAGTGGATTCGTTTGCGACGTCACAAATGAGGACGCAATAACTTTCGTTGCCAGTGAAATCAAGAACTGCGATGTTTTGGTAAACGCAGCTGGTTTAGTTCGACCGGGGGCTCTCGCTGATCTAAAGACTTCGGAATGGGAAGACTTACTGAAAGTGAATCTAACCGGCTACTTCTTAATGGCTCGGACATTCACACCTCACTTGGTTGCATCTGGCAATGGAGCAATGGTTCATGTGGCATCTATCTCAAGCACCAATCCTCAGGGATCAAGTGGCGCATATAGTGTCAGCAAAGCAGGAGTTGTGATCATGTCTAAACAACTCGCTTTCGAGCTTGGGAAACAAGGTGTTCGAAGCAATACCGTGAGCCCAGGTTTAGTTCGCACCCCAATGACTGAGGCGTATTACCAAGTTGGAGATGTTGCGCAAAGACGCGACGTGGCTGTCCCAATTGGTCGAGTTGCCAAACCTAAAGATATTGCAGACATAGTTACATTTTTGGCAAGTGAACGCGCCCGTTACGTAACCGGCGCGGACATCGTTGCAGATGGCGGATTTAGTCAGACCTTGATGAGCTCAGTTCCTCGACCTGGCTTTGGGGACTAGTCTTGTATTTCTGAACCAGTCGGGATTGAGGTCACCATGGCAATGCCTAAAGTAGTAGTACTTGGTGCTGGTTTCGGCGGACTGACCGCAGCTCGAGCTTTAGACAAGCACGCTGAGGTCATATTGATTGACCGTCATAACTTTCAAACTTTCTTGCCGCTTTTGTATCAAGTTTCAACTGCTGGCTTGGCTGCAGACCACGTTGCGTATCCAATTCGTGGAGCATTGCGGAAAACTAAAGTGCAATTTCGAATGGGTACCCCAGAAAAGATAAATGCTGCGACTAGCGAGCTGACATTAACCGACGGCCACGTAATTAAATATGACCACCTAGTTGTTGCTCTGGGTTCGACAACTGCAGACTTTGGCATTGCAGGAGCTAAAGAAAATGCTCTAGGTATGAAGACTGTTGGCGAAGCGCTAACGATTCGTTCTGAAGTGATGCGCTCGTATGAAGAAATGTGTCGGCAAGGCAATCAAGACAAGTTAGATATTGCAATTGTCGGTGGCGGTCCTACCGGCGTAGAGATGGCCGGTGCATTTGCTGAATTGGTACGCGGTCCACTTCGCTCAGATTATGCAGATGCGGCTAATCGGGTTCAAGTATCCATAATCGAAGCCGGCCCAAGATTGGTACCTTCTTTTTCTGAGTCGCTCTCAAGCAGGACACAAAAAGACTTAGAGAAACTGGGCGTTCAAGTTCTAACTAATACATCAGTGAAAGAAGTTTTGCCTGATTCAATCCGCACCCTTGATGGAAGGGTAATTCCAGCGGACACCACGGTATGGGCAGCTGGTGTTAAAGGTGTGCCTGCTATGGACCTGCTACATTTACCAGTCACTAGAGGACGCATTGATGTGTCAAGCACACTGCAAGTAACTGGCTACGAAAATGTTTGGGCAATCGGAGATATCGCAGGCGTGGTTGGCGCCGATGGAGTGCCCTTGCCAATGGTTGCTCCAGTTGCAATGCAACAAGGAAGATTCTTAGCAAAACAGATTCAGGCAGTAACAACTGCGCAGCCACTTCAAAACTTTAAATATAAAGACAAGGGCTCCATGGCAACAATCGGTCGTCACAAAGCAATCGTTGAAGTTAAAAGCATTCGAATTGCTGGACCGATTGCCTGGCTAGCCTGGCTTTGGTTGCACTTGTTTTACATCCTTGGCGGCCGCAACAAAATTGGAACTATGGCGGACTGGACGTGGAACTATTTAACCTTTGATCGTGGCAATCGACACATTATGGACTCGTTTTAACCAATTACCGATTGGCATTTTCAGCCATTGAGTCGCTATCCTTACTAAGTTGCCTTCGGGCGACAAACGGCAGATTGCCCGAGCGGCCAATGGGAGCGGACTGTAAATCCGTCGCGAAAGCTACAGTGGTTCGAACCCACTATCTGCCACCAGAAAGCGCCAGGTTCCGACGGGGACTGGCGCTTTCTTTATATTCTGCTCGATTTCGAATCGAATGAGAGTACGGTCTCAACCAAAACTTGTGCGCCGTCCGCAGCCCACTCTTGAGTGATTGCTTCATTTTCGGCATGACTAATTCCCTTGTCACACGGGATGAAAATCATCGTGGTTGGCATCACAGCGGAAAGTTGGCAAGCATCATGGCCAGCACCGGAAATCATTCGTTTTGACGTTTTGCCACAAGCAGCAGCCGCTTGCTCAACTAAGTCAACAAGTTCCTGCGTGAAGTTAATGGTTGCCGAATCAAGTTCCTGCTTGCTGGCTACTTCAACTCCGCACTTATCGGCAGTTTCTTTTAGCGCCTCATTCAACGAAGCTGTCATGACCTCAAGGACAGCAACCTCTGGATTGCGGAACTCGACCATCAATTCAACGTGACCAGGGATCACGTTGGGAGAGTTTGGTGTGACAACAATGTGA
>CANKTT010000036.1 GCA_947486505.1 Actinomycetota bacterium
ACGATCGATATCACTTTGGCTATGAATGATTTGACGCTGCAGATTTGATTCATCAACAGTGTCGAATTCCACAATGCCAAGAGTTCCTACTCCAGCCGCCGCCAAATACATCAGAGCGGGGCTGCCGAGGCCACCGGCACCAACGCATAAAACTTTTGCATTCTTTAGTCGCTTCTGACCAGCCATACCAACATCAGGAATGATCAAATGGCGACTGTATCGACGCACTTCATCAACAGTCAGCTCGGCGGCTGGTTCGACCAATGGGGGCAATGACATTTCGACTCCTGTGAACGTTATGTCTCTATCAAACTCTATTTTGCAGTTTTTTGTTTAATGGCAATAAATTATGGGCAGTTATCGCAAGTAATTTGCAGAATCTTCGGGCCAGTGTCTCAAGTTATCCAAGATCCTCTAGCGTATTGACCATGGTTGAAGTTCCGTTTTTTAGTCAAACCTTGAAAAGCCAAAGCGAAGAAACTGGCGGAGTAGCTGAACGCAAGGAAACAACTCGGCGCACTCAAATCATGGTTTCTGGCCTCGAGGTTTTTGCTGAAAAAGGATTCCACCTGACGTCAATGGATGACATTGCTAAGCATGCGGGTGTTAGTAAGCCAATTTTGTACCAGCACTTTTCTTCAAAGCAGGATTTTTACCTGGGAATTTTGGATGAACGAGTTGAAGTTATTGTGCAACAACTTGCTGACGCAATCGACGGTGCTGTTGGCAATCGCAATCGACTGGAGGCAGCCATCGCGTGCTATTTCAAATTAGTTGATGATGCAGATCATGGCTTCCGGCTTATCTTTGAATCTGACTTCACTATGAACCATGAAGTTCGAGCGCGGGTTGAAGATGTAGTTGCTCAGGTATCGCGAGTTGTTGGAACCGAAGTCGCAAACCAAACTGGAAAATCACTCGGAGAAGCAAACATTCTTGCGGGTGGATTATGTGGAATGGCCCAGGCCGCTGCCTGGCGCTGGCTTCGATTGGGTCGGCCCATCGCCATGGAAGCTGCGATTTCACAGACCCTAGATCTTGCTTGGAATGGACTCAGTGGAGTAGCTAAATCTGCTGGTTCGCCCGAGGCTGAAATTCTCCATCTCGAGAATCGCATCGGTTAACGTACACTCTTAATCAAACACAAAAGACTTTTGGAGAAATTGGCATGGAAATTCGAATTGGTATTCAACACGTAAATCGTGAAGTTGTTCTTGAAAGTAACGATTCATTAGCTGCAGTTCAAAAGTCAATTGACTCAGCACTCTCATCAGGTTCACTTTTGACTCTTACCGATGAAAAAGGACGCACTGTAATTGTTCCTGGAGACAAGATTGCATTCATCGAAATCGGTGCGCAGACTTCAGGTCGCGTCGGATTCGCAACAACTTTGTAATTTGTTTGGGATGTGTTAGGACGCGAGTCCTAAATTGATTGCGCTTATTGCGCAATCAACATAAAAACTGTATCTATTTAGGATGTGTTAGGACGCGAGTCCTAAATTGATTGCGCTTATTGCGCAATCAACATAAAAACTGTATCTATTTAGGATGTGTTAGGACGCGAGTCCTAACACATCCATTCTCTTCGCATGGCTGACAGTTAATCGATTTACCATCGCCGTTAAATCTGTAAAGGTTGCCCCTTCGCCTGCGGGAGGATTAAAGAAAAGTTCTAGAAGTGCTGGGCGCGATCCAGCGACCAAAGTTGCCTGGCTAATCATCTCGCCCATTAGCCTTCGGCCCCATAAAGCTAGTCGCCCGGCAATTTTCGAATCTTGCTCGATTGCCGTGCGAATTCGTTCAACTGCCAATTCTGCAATTCCAACATCGGATAAAACTTCAGTTACTAACCTTGCAGTTTCAGAATCCATGTGTGAGGAAACTTCTCGATAAAAATCATTTGCAATTCCGTCACCCACATAGGCCTTTAAAAGTCCCTCTAACCAGTCGCGCGGAGTTAGCGTGTTGTGAAACTGATTCAGTGGCGAAACAAATGGTTGCATCGCAGCAATTGGGTCTGTGCCCAACGAAGTTAAATGTGCTGAAATCTGTTGAAAGTGTGCAAACTCTGTGGCTGCCATCTGGGCCAGAGCTGCCTTGTCTTCTAACGTCGGTGCCAAACTGGCATCTGCTGCAGTGCGCTCAAAGGCCACTAACTCGCCATATGCGAGGACACCCAGAAGATCAATAACGGCAGGACTAGTCACAACGAATAAGGCTAGGCGATAAACAGGTACAATTAATGGAGGCCACGAAAATGTACGTGTTTGCCGATATCTACCAGGAGTTTTCGCATCGCTAGTTTTGCCGATCTCGGCGTTCCCCAAGACATCTGCTCGGCGTTAGCCAGCAAAGGCATTGTCGATGCCTTTCCAATTCAAGAAATGACTTTGCCCCTTGCCATGTCAGGCCAGGACCTGATTGGGCAAGCAAAGACTGGCACCGGAAAAACTCTAGGCTTTGGAATTCCGCTTCTTACCCAGGTCATTACTCCGACAAATCCAGAATGGGCCGGATTCAAAAATGCGGGCAAACCACAAGGGCTCGTTATTGTTCCAACCCGTGAACTTGCAATCCAGGTTGCTGACGATTTGGAAACTGCTGGCAAGAACATGGGTGCTCGTGTTCTGAGTCTTTATGGTGGCAAGGCATACGAACCACAAGTTGAAGCATTAAAAAATGGCGTGGAAGTTATTGCTGGAACTCCGGGTCGCTTGATCGACATGATTAAGCAAGGTCACTTGGATTTGAGTGCGATTAAAGTTTTAGTCTTGGACGAAGCTGACGAAATGTTAGACATGGGATTCTTGCCCGATGTCGAAATGCTAGTTAGCAAAACTCCGGCTACGCGTCAGACCATGTTGTTCTCCGCAACTATGCCAGGCCAAATTGTTGCCCTAGCTCGTCGTTACATGACGCAGCCAACACACATTCGCGCTTCTGATCCAACCAGTAATTCTTCGACTGTTGACGCAATCGAACAACATGTTTGGCGTTGCCACCAAATGGATAAGCCAGAACTTGTTGCTCGAGTGCTGCAAGCCGAAGGTCGTGGGCTAACCATGATTTTTTGTCGCACCAAGCGGGTAGCTGGGAACCTTGCCGAAGATCTTGCAAATCGTGGATTTGCTTCTGCTGCTGTGCACGGTGATCTTGGTCAGGGTGCACGCGAACAAGCACTGCGCGCATTCCGAAGTGGGAAAGTTGATGTACTCGTAGCTACTGACGTGGCCGCTCGAGGAATTGACGTTGCCGATGTTACACACGTAATCAATTACGAATGTCCTGATGATGAAAAGACTTACTTGCACCGAGTTGGCCGCACTGGCCGTGCTGGCGCATCTGGTGTTGCGATCACGCTTGTTGATTGGCAAGACATTAATCGTTGGCAAATGATTAACCGCATGCTTGGCATGGACTTCAATGATCCAATTGAAACTTACTCATCAAGCGATCACGTATATCAAGGGCTTGGTATCCCAGTCGGAACCACTGGCGAACTGCCAGGATCTGCCCGCACGCGTGAAGGTCTAGCTAGTGAAAAACTTGAAGATCTCGGTGAAACTGGCGCAAGCAAGGGCCGTCGTGGTGGATCTGGTAAACCCGCAACTGGAAAGTCAGCGTCTGGGAATCGATCAAGTAACAATAGGGCTTCATCAAAGCCAAAGGCTACGAGTTCGACAGATTCGAATTCGAAAAGTTCGGCTGAAAAAGCGCCTGCTAAAGAACGTACTTCTCGGCAGCGCAACCGTACTCGCGGCACCCAAAAGGATGCTTAACTAAAGGCCTTAACCTGTAGCCAAGTTTGATTTAACTTGGCCTCGAGGTAATCATTTGCGGCTTGCATGCTTAAGTCAGCAATTTCGCTTGCCAATACTGGTGCTCCAATCAGCAAATGAATTATTGGCCTGCGAAAAACTCTTGAAAGCGCCTGAAGAATACTTCTTCCAACTGAACCAGAGCCTAGTTTTCTAGTGTCGTGATGAGCAATCGGCAAAATCGGCATTGCTGCAGACTTAGCCAATGCGGCGGTTCCAGGCCGCCACGGCCTTGGTGATGCCTCAGCATTTATCTGTACGTCACCTTCGGGATACATCAGAACGCACTCATTGTTTTTCAGTGCAGTTCGGGCTGCGCGATAGGCACTTCTACCATCGTGTTGATCCGTTGGAATGATTCCACTTCCAGTAACAATTTGTTTTGCAAGCGGAAAATTCCACATGTCCGATGTTCCAACTGGTCGCAGGTGTCTGCGATGAGTGCAGTTACTAGTGCATCGCTTATCAACCGTGAATCCAAGCTTGTGTAACGTGCCAACAACCACGACCACATCAACCACAGTTGTGTGATTGATTACGATCATTGCTGGACCTGGTTCGTCCAGCACAATGAGATTCTCTTGGCCATGAACTTGAATTTTTGTAAGCCTGCGCGACAGGAAATACAAGAAAGTTCCTGGTTGACCACGCATTCTTTAACCCTACTTCAAGATTTCGAATCCATACTAGGCAACTGGTTGAGCGCCAGTGATCTCCACAAGTGAGCCACACATAAACGCTGCTTCTTCTGAAGCCAAGAAAGCAACGAGTGCAGCAACTTCATCCGGGCGACCAACGCGACCGAATGGAACAAGCGCATCAAGGTCAGCGATAGTTTTTCCTGATCGCTTTGCACCTGCTTCCAACATTGGAGTATGAATTTCACCTGGGCATACTGCATTCACGCGAACATTGTGCGGTGCGTAATCGCGAGCCAGGTTTTGGGAAAATGATGCAACGGCAGCCTTGGTTACGTTATAGCCAATGCAATTTGGTGCTGGATGTAATCCCCATTGCGATGCAGTATTAACAATTGCGCCTCCACCACCAGCAATCATGTGAGGTAACGCAGCACGACACAAATGGAACATCGCAGTTATGTTTACCGCGAACAGATCGTTCCAATCTTGAACACTAATGTCCAAAATGTTTCCGCGGCGCATGATTCCGGCGTTATTCACAAGTACGTCGATTTGACCACGAAGTGCAAAAACATCAGAAATCAAATCCGTGCAAGCAGACTCAGTAGAGATATCGGCTGGCATTGAAATTGCAGTTCCTCCACTTGCAGTTATGTCGGCAGCAACTTTATGCGCGTTATCTGCATTGGTATCCGTCACAACGACGAATGCACCCTCACTCGCTAATCGCTGACAGATCGCAGTTCCAATCCCGCCAGCACCGCCCGTCACAATTGCGGTTTTTCCAGTAAAACGATGTGTCTGGTTCATCTAAAATCCATTTCCGATGTCAATTGTTCCTAGGGCAATAGTGCGCTAGCTTGCAGTCAAATCTAAAGGGCAGATTGTACTTATTCGAATATCCCGCGAATTACATAGAAAATCAGACGATTTAGCAAACTTAGGATTCTTTAGATATTGGCTTTAACGGGTAATCTCGAAGCGTGAGCACAACACAAACCCGCATCTACCTAGCCAGACTGGCTGGGACCGCCGTATTTGACTCCGTGGGAGATCAAGTAGGCAAGATTCGTGATGTCGTAGTTACAGCTCGCTCAACTGGCAAAGCACCTTCCGTTTCGGGATTTGTTGTAGAGGTTGCACCGCGGCGACGGATTTTCGTGCCAATGGGTCGCATTACCTCAATCGAACCAGGATCAGTCGTTACAAGTGGCGTGGTCAATTTGCGCAGATTTGATGGTCGGGCCGACGAAACTCTTGTGATCGCAGAATTACTGGATCGTCGGGTCACGCTAATTGAAACCAGTGAAGCGGTCACAATTCAAGATATTGGAATGACCCAAGAACGCACTCAAGATTGGACTATAAGTCGGCTTTTCATACGCAAAGCTGGATCAGGTTTTGGTCGACGTGGCGAAACGGTTGCAGTCGAATGGAGCGCGGTTACTGGATTGTTTACTGAAACTGAACAACAGTCAGTTGATTATCTCTTGGCTTCTATCGACACTATGCGTCCGGCGGATTTGGCAAACTTACTTCAAGAACTTCCACAAAAGCGTCGTCTAGAACTTATTCATGGCCTAGACGTTGCAAAACTGGCTGATGTGTTCGAAGAACTCCCCGAAGATGATCGGGTTGAAATCATGTCGGAACTTGGACTTGAGCGAGCAACTGACGTTTTGGAAGAAATGGATCCAGACGACGCAGCTGACTTACTTTCTGAATTATCGCCAGAGCAGGCCGAAGCATATTTAGTAGCAATGGAACCAGATGAGGCCGATGACCTTAGAAGGCTGTTGACTTACGATGATTTCAGCGCGGGCGGAATGATGACAACCGAGCCAATTGTGCTTTCTACGGATGCCACAATTGCTGAAGCCTTAGCCAGAGTTCGCGAACCACAACTTTCGCCGGCCTTAGCTTCTCAGGTTTACGTAACTAGGGCGCCACTAGAAACACCGACTGGAAAGTATATTGGCGTTGCGCACGTTCAAAGATTGCTTCGAGAACCGCCATCGAGCTTGGTTTCAGGAGTCTTAGACACTTCCCTTGAGCCAATTGGGCCAGAAGCCCCGTTGGGACAGGTGGCTCGATATTTTGCGACCTACAACTTGGTTGCATTGCCGGTTGTAGACGAGAATGATCATTTGATTGGTGCTGTCACTATTGATGACGTAATCGATCATATGTTGCCAGCAGACTGGCGGGAAAACGAGTTAGATGAGGAGGGCTGACCATGGCGCGCAACGAACCAAAAGGACCACGTTTGGATCAGCCATTAGAAAGAGGTCGTTCCCTCCGTCCAACATTTGATGCGGAAACTGCTGGCCGACTAAGTGCAAGAGTTGCTAGATTCTTAGGCTCTTGGCGCTTTTTGGGTTACATGACCTTTGTAGTTTTGAGCTGGTTGCTGTGGAATATCTTTGCGCCGGAAAACTTGCGCATCGATGCATTCCCATTTCTATTTTTGACTTTGGCCTTATCACTCCAAGCTTCATATGCTGCGCCTCTTATTTTGTTAGCCCAGAATCGCCAAGCAGATCGAGATCGGGTTCAGTTCCAAGAAGATCGCGAACGCACTGAGCGTCTACTCGCGGATTCTGATTACCTAACGCGCGAGATTGCCTCATTGCGCTTAGCGCTAGGTGAAGTTGTAACGCGTGATTACCTGCGTGGCGAGATTCGTGACTTGCTGGAAGAATTCAAGGACATGCAAAATGATGACAAAAAGGATGATTCAGAAACTTCATGAGTGTTAACCAAGAAGCGGTTCAAGCCGCTCTAGCAACCGTAATTGATCCTGAAATTCGTCGACCAATAACTGAAATTGGAATGGTTAAGGATGTCTCCATTGAAGGTGGCAAAGTAACCGTCGCGGTTTATCTAACTATCTCTGCCTGCCCAATGCAAGACACCATTGTTAACAGCGTTAAGGATGCGGTTTCCAAAGTCCGCGATGTCACCGAAGTCGACGTAGAACTCGACGTGATGAGTCCGGAGCAACGAACTGCGCTTCGAGAAAAATTGCAGGGCCCTACTAAAGAGATTCGTTTCAACTTACCTGGCTCATTGACCAGAATTTACGCGATCGCTTCAGGCAAGGGTGGAGTTGGAAAATCATCAGTAACAACTAATCTCGCTGCTGCTATGGCAGTCCAAGGTTTATCGGTTGGCATTGTTGATGCAGACATTTACGGTCACTCAATTCCCGACATGATGGGAGTAACTCAAGCGCCGCTAAAAGTTGAGAACATGATCATGCCACCACAAGGTCACGGAGTGCGGATTATGTCAATGCTTCCGCTTAAACCCAAGGGTCGACACGAACCAGTAGCAATGCGCGGACCAATGTTGCACCGCTACCTTGAATCATTCCTTAGTGAAGTTTGGTGGGGCGATCTAGACGTATTGCTTCTTGATTTGCCACCGGGCACTGGTGACATTGCAATTAGTACTGCGCATCTACTTCCACAAAGTGAATTGATCATTGTCACCACTCCTCAGCCGGCAGCTGCTGACGTAGCCATTCGAGCTGGCATGTTGGCGCCACAAGTTAATCAGCGAGTCAGCGGAGTGATTGAAAACATGTCCGCCTTTGCTTGCCCGCACTGTGGTGAACCAATTGACATGTTCGGATCTGGCGGTGGAAAAATGGTGGCTGAAACCTTGAGTCAAAATGTGGGACAAGAAGTTCCGCTCTTAGGCCGAATTCCATTTGATCCAGGTCTACGTGAAGGTGGCGACGCTGGTATGCCGTTTGTGTTGTCGCACCCCGAAGCGCCAGCTTCTAAAGCGATTATTGAGATGGCTGCAAAATTAGGTTTACGTCCGCGTGGATTGGTTGGAATGAACTTAGGTGTGACACCTAACCGCGATTAAGTAGCATCCGGATCGAAAACTGGATTTACTTTTGCAGATCCAGTTGACGAAGGCTTTGCCTGTCCCGACATTCCCGTTAGACCCGCTACCGATGTAACTGCATTAGTAGTGAGTCCACGCGGCGTTAGTCCGCGGAGATCCTTTGCTAAATCGGTCACTGCCTTAGTGTCAACGGATCCCGTTAGTTCAGCAGTAGCCTCACTGGCTTTGGTTCGCATAGTTTTAACAAACTTTGCGAACTGCGCTGCCATCTCAGGCAAACGGTCAGGGCCAAAAACAATTAAGCCAATCCCCGCAATGACCAGAAACTCTGTCCACCCGATGTTCATAATCCGACTTTACTCCCAGCGTAAAACTACTTTTGATCTGATCCCAAAGTCACTTCGATAACTGAGCCATCTGAAAGTGTTAACTCAACAACATCCCCTGGATCTTTTGCTCTAATTCGAACCACCAGCTCAGTGCCATCGCTAACTTTTACGCCATCGATTTCAGTGATCACGTCACCAGCAGCAAGTTCGGTATTTGAGGCTGGTCCACCTTCGACAATCGATTGTACGAGTGCGCCCTGCCCACTAAATGTCATATCAAGCTGAACGCCGATCACTGGATAAGTGGAAGATCCAGTTGCAATTAGTTCAGTTGCCACGCGCCGGGCTTGATTTATTGGAATTGCAAAACCTAGGCCAATGCTGCCACTTTGGCCAGACACTGAACTTCCTGTTGTTGCGATTGCAGAATTAACGCCGATAACTTCACCGCGGGAGTTAACCAGTGGTCCGCCAGAGTTTCCTGGATTAATTGCGGCATCCGTTTGGATCGCGCTGATAAATGACACGTCCGTGGATTCTCCAGCCGTGACTGGGCGGTTTAACGCAGAAACAATTCCACTAGTTACCGTACCGGTCAAACCAAGCGGTGAGCCAATTGCGATGGTGGCATCGCCAACAACGACATCACTTGAGTCACCGAGTGCAGCAACTGGTAAATTCCCACGATCTAACCTCAATACAGCCAAGTCATAAGAAGCATCTGTTCCAACTATCGTGGCGGAGGCTTGAGTTTGATCCTGGAAAGTCACAGTTATTTTCTGCGTGCCGCCGGCGCCAGCTACTACGTGGTTGTTAGTTAATACAAAAGATTCGTTCGCCGTGCTACGAATAACAAAACCAGATCCGGTTCCCGATCCCTGATTGGACGAAACATCGATTGAAACAACGACAGGCAAAACAGCTTGGGCTATTCCCGCGATGGAATCATCTGGGCGCGGAGATGTGTCACCACTGGTGTTTGGAAGCGAGATCGATGGTGCTGGGGTATTTCCGATCATGGACGCTCCCATGAAGCCGAGCATGCCCGCAAGTAATCCGCTGATAACGCCAGCGATCATCGCTTTCTTAACCGCTGGAGAGGCATTGCCTGCCGAAGATTCTGACGAGGTGACGGGAAGTGTGTAAACGAATGTCGGGGTTGGAGCAGACGCGACCGCAGGTGGTGTCTCTGCAGGCACTTCCGGCGGAAGCGTGATTGCTTCAGTGGGGATTTCAATTGGCAACGCAATTGTTTCCTGAATCGGTGCGTCCTGGGTAGTTGGTTCCTGGGCTGGCACATCAACCGTTACTTCAGGCAGGTTCTGTGGATCTTCCGAGATCTGAGTCATCGCCTATCTCTCTTTCGCAAAATCAGGATTTTCGGACTACCCCCATTCTCGCCTATTCATTCTTACCCTCGCCAACTATGCGACCATTCTTCGCCAAAGGCGTACTAAGGTCGTACGCTTACTTCATGGCACCAACTGATCCACGTATCCTGGCAATCCACAAGGCTTCTACTGACTATGCCGAAAGTTGGGCAGGTGAAGACGGCATCCGCTCCCATGCTCGAGCTAAGGCCGCTGAAATCGGCTGTGTAGCAATGGGACCAGGCGCTGGAAGTATCGTGCGCACCTTAGCGGCAGCAGTTGATGCCAAGAATGTCGTTGAAATTGGGACTGGAGCTGGGGTTTCTGCGCTGTGGCTTTTGGAAGGCATGAACTCTGAAGGAGTTTTAACCAGCGTTGACGTTGAGGCCGAGCACCAGCTGATCGCAAAAGATGCCATCTCGCAAGCAGGAATTGCGTCTAATCGAGTTCGCTTGATTAACGGTCGGGCGGACGAGGTTCTTGATCGCCTAACGGAATCCGCATATGACATAGTGTTGATCGCTGGAAAACCACTTGAACTTGATCACCACATTGCTCGTGCCTTGAAATTGTTGCGAAGTGGTGGGTTGCTAATAATCGATCGCGCACTTTGGAACGACAAATTAGCCGATCCCGCCCAGCGCGATCCAGATACCGTCGCAATGCGCGGAGCAATCGAAGGCTTAGCAAACAGCGAGGAATTTGTAGGCTCACTCCTACCTGTTGGTGGCGGTTTGCTCGTGGCTGTTAAGAAGTAACTTTCTTCTTCTTATTACGAACCTGCACCGAAGATTCCGTGGGTCGTCGGTTCGAGCCCGACTCCATACATAGCAGGCAAGAACGTCTAAGTGAACCTGCCTATTTAAGTGAAATAAAAGCGACTTTAAAGCGCTTAAATTTCAGGCTTTGGTCATAACAAGTTTTTTCATACGGAACTGAAATAGCCCCATTTAACTGAGATTTTGCTTGCAGATAGTAGTGATCAATCGAGGAACGCCCATAAGTGACACCTTGGCACACCACCTCACCCTTTAGATTCAGGAACTGCACAACGAAAGTCAGTGGGCCTGAAACATTTGTAGTGTTAGTCGCAGCGAAAGTTACTTCGGCGCTATGAACCTCATCTTGATAGTTTTTTACTAATGTAACTTTTCCAAGCTTTATAGAGACGCCTGGGTTGATTTCATGAGGCGCCTCAATGTCGTTGGCTTCAACATTTTCTTCATAGGTATCCCATCTAAGCCACTGTTTGCTAGTTGACAATATCTCGAAGACGCCGAATGTTTCATAGGCGTCAATTCCATACTCGGGTTGAGCGGGAATTAGGTCACCATTTGGATCCCATCCACCAACTGCTACTGCAGTTTGCCCTGGGCCAACCCAACCAATTGTTTGACCCATGCCCCACTTTGCTTCTCCATCAATCGTGTAATGCATTTCTAAGTAACTTAGATTCTGCCAATAGGTACTGTTATTTTTGACCACGGCTTTGAACATTGCAGTTGATGAATCGAAAGTTATTCTTCCCTCTATCTTTTTCTCCGCAAGTTCAAGATAGTTACCGGCGCAAGTTAAGTATTTAGGATCGCTGCCATCAATCTTGCAAAAATTTCTACCTGAGCCGCCATTTAGATTGTCTACGCCAGAATTTCCAATTAGGCCATCGTTTCCAGAGTCGCCATAAATCATATCATTACCTGAGCCGCCATAGATCATATCGTTACCATCGCCGCCATAGATAACGTTGGCCGCTGAGCCACCAGTGATTTTGTCATTACCTTGGCCACCAGTGATGTTTTCAACATCAGTTTTTATGTTGTCATTTTCGCCAGTGACACCATCATCTGCTTTGTTGTCGATGTCAAGAGTTAGGTTATCCAACACTTCAGCGTAAGTGACTGAGTCTATTCCCGTTCCACCTGTGAAAACATCAGATCCAGTCTGGCCTTGTAAGTTATCGTTTCCAGAGTCGCCATTTATTGAATCGTTTCCACTTTGACCAAAAAGAACATCGTTTCCACTTTGACCATTTATGGCGTCATTTCCAGCTGCGCCGTAAATTGTGTCATTCCCATCTCCACCGGTGAGGAGGTCGTTACCCTCCCCGCCGTCAATCGTGTCGTTTCCACCAAGGCCACTTACGGTGTCGTTGCCCCCAAGACCACAAATGACATCGGTCTTAGAAGTTCCAGTCAACTTTTCACTTTTACTGGTGCCAATGATTGTGCAAGTCTGGCCATTGAAGGCTCTATCAGTCTCAATTGCTTGAGCATTAGGTGAATTCGTAAGCGCCAAAAAAGCAACGGTGATAAGGGCTACATTCCATCTGGAGTACATGCTTGAAGTATGGCATATGCGTTGCAAATGTAGAACGAGTGTAGGGGCTGAATGTTTAGCCACTCGGAGCTATTCGCAAGATTTTGTGGGGCTATCCAACTCAGGAAGCATTTGAATCTGGGGCTTCGTCATTGGTGGTTGCATAGTTCAAGGTGACGAATTAGGCCCGAAGGCTGGTTGCCTGGAATGATCATGGACTGGTAACTATAAGAATCGCAAACTAATTTCGTCTGACGATCAATCTGAAAATTGACAGCACTCGCCTTAGAGAGTTGGTTGAACTGCCTAAGAGACCTTAGCCGTGCTCTTTGAAAGCCAAATCGTTGGAGTTGTTCCGGTACTTTTTCCTGTTACTGCAACAGTGATGAATTTTCCTTTATAGGAAGTGGTCACAGCTAGCGTTGACTTTGTTGCCTTAGAAACCGTTTTGCAAGTCTTTGGAATGGATTGAGTAGCGACCTTAATCTGGGCAGTACAGGCATACCACTGGTAACTAATTGCTGGAGTTGGATAACCAGTCCATGTCCCTTGCAGTTAACTTGTTTGTTCCGTTAGCGGTTGAAATGGCCTTTCCAGAAATTGCTGGCTGTGCAGAAGCTTCTGCCCTTAGCGGATCAATCCAAACAGTTAAGCCTTTCCACATGTCACCCTTCTTGCCAAATCCAGTTGCTTGGGGCTTAACTAATGCCCTATTACCTCCTCCATAGAAAGCATCGTTGGCGATTAAAGTTGGGGCGTTACCTGGGTGACACCACGGGCTTTAGTGCCTGCTACTTGATCATACGTTGCTTCAATTCCGGGAACTTCTCAAAAACCAATGAAAACAAAGAAAACTAACCAACTTCTTCTTCGACAGTGCACTTTGTCCCGAGATGTATCATGATGTTGTTTATAGGGAGCCGGTTGCAGGGAGGCCGTCATGACTTTAAGTAAAATCGTTAGCTATCAGCGCATGGTTGTGAG
>CANKTT010000037.1 GCA_947486505.1 Actinomycetota bacterium
ATCAACCACAATTGCCATGTGTGCATTAGTTGCACGCATGTCAGTGAGCGCCGGAATCACACGCTTGGTACCAGGAAGTCTGGCAACATCTCGAACTAAGTCACCTACCCGAATCGATCGTTCTCGGATCTCAGGATCTAGCAAATCTCGAACGTGTACGAATCCCAAAACGTCATCTTCTGAATCATCCGATACCGGGTATCGTGAGTGCGGTTTGTCAGCAACAATTTTGACTGCTTTGAATACGGGTAAGTCAGCGTCAAGAAATGCAACTTCGGTTCGAGGGATCATGATTTCACGAATCTCTCGTTCGCCTGCTTCGAAGACGTCATCAATAAGTTCACGTTCTGCATGCGTTAGATCCTCGTGCATGGCAACCATGCCGCGAAGTTCTTCACCTGATATCTGCTCTTTGCCTGCCCGCGGGTCACCGCCAAGGATTCGCAGTAACGCATCTGATGAATGTGAAAGTAACCAAATAAACGGCGCCGTAATTTTGGCGATGAAATCCAAAGGGGTTGCCAAAATCAGAGCAAATCTTTCTGAGTGCTGAATTGCTAATCGCTTGGGAGTTAGCTCACCGACAACTAAAGATAGATATGCAATCAGTAAAGTGGCCAAAATGAACGCCATAGTTTCGGCGGCACTTTCACTTAATCCCCAGGAAACTAAATGAGGTGAAAAAATTGGCACAATTCTTG
Source organism: Actinomycetota bacterium (assembly GCA_947486505.1). The sequence goes on from CANKTT010000037.1 coordinate 702, forward strand.
AGGCGCCAAAACCAGCTGATAAGAATCCAGCCAGAGTTACACCTACTTGTACTGCGCCCAAAAATCGATTCGGGTTACGCATCAACTTCTCTAGGCGACGACCACGTCTACCTGTTGCTGCAAGTTTCTTGACCTGGCTATCGCGAAGTGAAATCAGTGCAACTTCAGCCGCTGCGAAAACGCCTCCAATTGCAGTGAAGAGCAAAACGATTGCCATCGTTTGCCAAAAAGTCCCCATGTGGAGAGTCTACAAGTTAAATTTTGACGTTACTGGAGCGTGATCGCTCCAACGTTGCGCGTAGGAGTCTGCCCGACCAACCACAATTTCTTTGCAATGTGGCGCAAGTGCGGAATTTGCAACGTGGTAATCAATTCGCCAGCCCGCATTGTTATCAAATGCTTGACCGCGCCAAGACCACCAGGTGTAAGGACCTTCGACTTCGCCGGCATGCCTTCGACCTAAGTCAACAACTCCGACTTTGTCGAACCACTTATCAAAGTAGGCACGTTCTTCAGGAAGAAAACCCGCTTTGGTTAAGTTGCCTTTCCAGTTCTTGATGTCGAATTCACGGTGGCCAACATTAAAGTCGCCACAAGCGAGAAATGGTTCGTCTGTTTTCTGGGCTGCTTGAAACTTCTTGGTCATGGCTTCAAGGAAACGATACTTTTCTTGTTGAACTGGTTTTTCGGCATCACCCGAATGGACATAAACAGATGCAATTGTCATTGGGCCTCTTTTTGTTTCAATTTCAGCTTGAACCCACCGGCCAGTTTCAGCAAATTCTTTTGGTCCAACACCAGTTTTGATCTTGGCCAATTTCTTGGTACTTAGGATTGCTACTCCGGCATGTCCCAGTCGCGCGCTTGAATCGTGAGCTACGTGCAGATCAGACAAGCCAGCTGCGGCAAGCACTTCATGAAGTTGGTCAGTGGTTGCCCGAACTTCTTGCAGGCAAACTACATCGGCATTGCCTGCATCAAGTTGACCTTTGATCCAATCAAAGCCACCACGCTTAAGGGCGGCGCGAACCCCATTTGTATTAGCTGAAATTACGCCAAGCATGAATTAGGCCGACATTGCTTTCTGAAGATTTTCATTGATTGCTGCCAAGAAATCTTCTGTGGTTAAGTAAGCCTGATCTTTGCTAATTAGCAAAGCAAGGTCCTTGGTCATCTTGCCACTCTCTACGGTTTCGATGCAGACGCGTTCTAGCGTCTCAGCAAACTCTGTAACCTCTGGTGTGCCATCTAACTTGCCGCGATGCGCAAGACCCTGAGTCCAAGCAAAGATTGAAGCAATTGGATTTGTTGAAGTTGGCTTACCTTGCTGATGCTGGCGGTAGTGACGTGTCACAGTGCCGTGAGCAGCTTCAGCTTCAACAGTCTTACCATCTGGAGTCATTAAGACAGATGTCATAAGTCCAAGTGATCCAAAGCCTTGAGCGACAGTATCTGACTGCACATCACCGTCGTAGTTCTTGCAAGCCCAGACATAGCCACCTTCCCACTTAAGTGCAGAAGCAACCATGTCATCGATCAAGCGATGTTCGTAAGTCAGGCCAGCAGCATCGAACTCTGCCTTGAATTCCTTTTCGAAAACATCCTGGAAGATATCCTTAAACTGCCCGTCGTAAGCCTTCAAGATTGTGTTCTTGGTTGAAAGATAAACCGGGTAGTTGCGGTTCAAGCCATAACGAAGTGAGGCACGAGCAAACTCGCGAATTGACTCATCCAAGTTATACATTCCCATAGCAACACCTGATGCTGGGAAATCAAAGATGTTTAGTTCCATTGGTTCCCCACCATCGGCTGGTGTGAACGTCATAGTTAATGAGCCTGCGCCCGGAATCTTCACATCAGTTGCTTTGTATTGATCACCAAAGGCATGGCGACCAACAATGATTGGTTTAGTCCAGCCCGGTACCAATCTTGGGATGTTGCTGATGATGATTGGTTCACGGAAGATTACGCCACCAAGGATATTGCGAATAGTTCCATTTGGAGACTTCCACATCTTCTTCAGACCAAACTCTTCAACTCGAGCTTCATCAGGAGTAATGGTTGCGCACTTGATTCCGACACCATGCTTTTTAATTGCATTAGCGGCATCGATGGTTATCTGATCATCAGTGGCATCACGGTTTTCCATGCCCAAGTCGTAGTACTCGATGTTGACGTCCAAATAAGGCAAAATCAGTTGATCTTTGATGAACGACCAGATGATACGAGTCATCTCGTCGCCATCTAGATCAACGACAGTTCCTTGTACTTTAATTTTTGACATTTGATTTTCCTTAATGGATGTCTGCTAAAACTTAGAGTCCGGCTACGTCAGCTTGCTTTTCGCGAACGGCTTCAGATGCAGCTTTTAATTCAGCCAACTCGGAGTCAGTAAGTTTTGTTTCAACTACCTTTGTGACACCACCCTTACCGATTTGTGCTTCCACGCCTAGGTAAACACCACTAATTCCGTATTCGCCATCAACCCAAGCACACACTGGCATCACTGCGCCGGAATCTTCGATCACTGCTTTTGCCATTCGAGCTGCTGCTGCCGAAGGTGCATAGTATGCAGATCCAGTCTTAAGTAGTGCGACTACTTCTGCACCACCATTACGAGTGCGAACTACAAGTTCTTCGATTTTGTCAGCCGGCAATAGGTCGGCAAGTGGCTTGCCATCTACTGTGCAACGCGATGGAACTGGAACCATGGTGTCGCCATGTGAACCAAGAGTAAGCGTCTGGACTGATGCGACTGGAACATTAAGTTCTTCAGCCACAAAGTGTGTGAAGCGTGCGGTGTCCAACATGCCGGCTTGACCTAGTACGCGTTCCTTAGGGAAGCCACTCGCTAATTGAGTTAATGCAGTCATTTCATCAAGTGGATTTGAAACCACAATTATGACCGCGTTTGGTGCGTGCTTTGCGATGTTTTCTGCAACACCGCGAACGATCTTGGCGTTTGTTTCGATCAAGTCCATCCGGCTCATACCCGGCTTACGAGGCAAACCTGCAGTGATTATTACAACGTCCGAACCTGCGATGGCATCATAGCCACCGCCATCAACTGTTGTGGTCTGGCCAACCAGCTTGGTTTCAAAACCTTCAATGGAACGTGACTGATTCATGTCGAGTGCCAAGCCTTCAGCTTTGCCATCGAGAATGTCAGTTATGACAACAGTGTCAACGATGTTGTATTCAGCAATACGTTGTGCGGTTGTTGATCCGTAGAAACCAGCACCTACGACGGTTACTTTGCCAGCCATGAGAAATCCTTTGAGTAAAAGTATCTTGACGTCAAGACACTTAAATCCTAGTCCCCAATCGCATTTGATGGGTATCTGGATATGGGCTGGCAGGTGTTGCAGGTTGTACAGTACAGATCACAGACTTGAACAATTCATTCTTGGAGGATTACATGGTCGATTACCAGGCATATGACGCAGTTACCTTTGATTGCTACGGCACCCTGATCGATTGGGAGTCAGGAATTCTGGCGGGAATTCGAGCTGCCTTGGGCGCCGATGTTTCGAATGCCCCTGACGCCGAACTTCTTGGTGAGTTCTCGACACATGAACACGATGCAGAAGTTCCTTACAAGGGCTACCGCGAAGTGCTCGGACTGACACTGCGCATGCTCGCATCTGCGCGAGGAATTACTACTACCCCAGAACAAGAGGCGCAATTCGGTGGCAGCGTAGTTGATTGGCCGGCGTTTCCAGACTCCCATGATGCGCTAGTTGAACTTCAAAAGCACTTCAAGCTCGTAGTTATAACCAACTGTGATGACGACCTTTTTGCTGCTTCCGCTGAACGCCTTGGCATCAAATTTGATGAAGTTATCACAGCGCAGCAAGTCGGTTCATATAAGCCAAACATTGACAACTTTCACTTTGCTCACGAAAAAGTGGAGCGCACGCTTGGCATCAAAAAGGATCGCATCTTGCATGTCGCTCAAAGTTTGTTTCATGATCACGCACCAGCCAAAAGCATTGGCATGACAACCGTGCATATCAGTCGCCGTGGGAACGGTGCCGCGCCTGCTGCAAGTGCTGCTCCAGACCAGGTGTTCCCTGATATGAAGTCATTTGCATCGGCTGTTACTGAGTCTTAGTTTTTTTCTTGCCGCTGGCCAAAACTACTGCAGCACCAGTTATTGAAATTCCAAGTAGTAACTGCCACGTGATGTTTGTAGAGGCTGTTGGGAAAAGCACGTCCATCAAGATTGCGCCGGATAGTTGACCTACTACGGAAGTCAGTGTGAATAGAAACACTCCAAGTGTTTTGGCCATGAATGAAGCTGTAATAACAAACAGAACGCCAAATGGCCCACCAAGCCAAATGACAGGGTTCTCCCACGGCATCGGTGGAACCGTGAAACTTTGCGGATTCACCTGCTGAACAACGATGTATACAACTACCAAAGTTATGAAACCAACAATGAAATTGACCATTGTTGCAGCTGCTGGTTGCCCAGTGTGATTTGCAATCTGACCATTAAGTGCCGGTTGGGTCGAAACCAGAGCACCTGCTGCAAACGAAATCAACACGGCTCCGAACGCGAACTGTCCAGCTGAATCCTGGCCAAGTACTGAGACAAGAACTCCAACAATGCCCAATATTGCTGCGCAAACTCTCATGACAGTTACAGGTTGTTTTCCGGCTGGACCAATTCCTGCTTTGTCGACCAGTAGGGCTGCTGAAGTTTGACCGGCAACTGCAGCCACGGTGAAGATGGCGACACCAATGACTTGAACCAAGCCACTTTGACTTGCCACGAAAAATGCACCTGACAGGCCACCGAATAACTGCCAGCGCTTTAGTTTTCCTTCGCGAACCAATCGAGGAATACTGACAAATCCCTGTCTGATGGGACGACTAAAGATCATCATTAAGGACAAAACCATCAGCCCCGTCGTGAAGTTGATTAACGCAGTGATCAGCGGATTCTCCGTGTAGGTATTCAATTCACTGTTAATCGATGATTGCGCGGTAATGATGATTGATGCGATAAAGGTGATGACTATATGTGAAAACTTAACTTTTTCCATCGTGCCAGCAGACTGTGTCATGTGATTATTTGCTTCCTTGAGGCACAACTAGCGCCAAAATAAAGAGAAATGTTCCTAGAGTTGCCAGCACAGTCAGATCTATTCTGCGCCTTCGGATTTTTAGGAGCCCCGCAGCTGAATCTGGTAAGCGCAATCTAAAAAGAAATGCAAGTAAAACGCTGGACGATAGCAGGATGGCTCCAAATCGAAAATCTACATAAACGACAACAATTAGAGCTACCAGGATTCCCAGATAAACGCTCAGGATTGGCCATTGCTGCTTTACAAAGGTTTTCATAACTTGCCTATCTTGCCACTGATTATTGCTCCGAGGTGGGATGCAGGCCAATGCTGCTAATTAATGGAGGAAATGCCTAGTGCCCGTGAAATACATGGTGACACCAGCAGTATTCGCTGCAGCGATCACTTCCTCATCTCGAACTGAACCACCAGGTTGTGCGACTGCGCGTACTCCGGCATTTAACAAAACTTCCAACCCATCGGCGAATGGGAAGAAGGCATCACTTGCTGCAACACTATTCTTTGCACGATCTTCGCCCGCTCGAGAAACTGCAAGGCGTGCTGAATCCACGCGATTGACTTGTCCCATTCCAATGCCAACAGTGGCCTGATTTTTGGCGAGCAAAATTGCATTCGACTTAACACATCGCGACGCACGCCAAGCAAACTCTAAGTCCGCCAAAGTTTTGGCGTCAGCTGCAGGCCCTGAAACCAATTTCCAATTCGATACTTCGTCACCGAGACTTTGGAACCTATCTTGGGATTGCATAAGCATCCCTCCTGAAACCGGGCGCATCTCAGCGTGAATATCTTTGGTTGGCGCAACGGCCTTTAGGATTCGAATATTTTGCTTTTCACAAAGAACTGCAAGTGCATCTTCATCAAAATCTGGGGCGATGATGACTTCAGTGAAAACTTCGGAAACCAATACAGCCATTTCTTTAGTTACCCTCTGGTTCGAGGCAATTACGCCACCAAATGCTGAAACTGGATCGCTAGCGTTTGCTTTTTGGTAGGCCAGAGCAATGTTGATATCACTTGCCACACCACACGGATTTGCGTGCTTAATGATTGCGACTGTTGGGGTCACGTGGTCGTAGGACGCTCGATAAGCAGCATCGGCATCCACAAAGTTGTTATATGACATTTCCTTGCCGTGAAGCTGTTCTGCTTGTGCAATTCCTGGACTTCCGAACTTTGAAATATACAGCGCAGCATCCTGATGCGGATTTTCACCATAACGCAATGTCTGTGCACGTTCCCAAACTCCGCCAAACCAACCTGGAAAACCAACTTGCGACGGATCTGAGTCAGGCAAAACAACTGACGCTAACCAACTCGAAACTGCAACATCATATTGAGCGACATGCTGAAACGCCAAGGTAGCAAGGGCTACGCGCTGGGTATGAGTAAAGCCTTCATGTCTGACAGCCTCAAGCACCGTTGAATAATTAGCAGGATCAACAACAACTGCAACGTTGGCATGATTTTTAGCGCTAGCTCGAACCATGGCTGGACCACCAATATCAATTTGTTCGATACATTCCTCGATACTTGCACCTGATTTAACAGTCTGAGAAAACGGATAAAGGTTCACTACAACTAACTCGAAAGCTTCGATTCCAAGTTCCACAAGTTGGGCAACATGTTCAGGCTTACGAACATCAGCAAGCAACCCGCCATGAATCATTGGATGCAGAGTTTTGACTCGTCCATCGAGTGATTCAGGGAAACCCGTTACGTCCTTAACTTCAGTCACTGGAATTCCCAGCGCTGAGATGTGTGCGGCAGTACTTCCAGTCGAAACTATCTTTACTCCGGATTCATGCAGTCCTTGGGCAAGTTCGGTCAGTCCGGTCTTGTCATAGACACTGATAAGTGCTCGGGCAACTTTACGGGTTTGTGTCACTTCAAAGTCACCTTCCCTTTAGCAATATCTCTAACAGTTTCTATCAAGAGTTTGCGCTCGACTTCTTTGATGCGTTCATGAAGTGATTCTTGCGTGTCGTCTGACTCCACTTTAACTCTGGCTTGCGCAATAACCTCACCGGTATCAATGCCGCTGTCAACGAAATGAATGGTTGTTCCAGTTTCGGTAACTCCAGCAGCAAGAGCGTCTCGAACTGCGTGAGCGCCTGGAAAATCTGGAAGTAATGCTGGATGTGTGTTAATAATTTTGCCTTCATGAAATCTCAGTATCATTGGGCCAAGAATTTTCATGAAGCCAGCCGAAACTATGAGATTTGGTTTTAAGCGACTCAACTCAGTTGCCATATTTTGGTCCCATTTAGCCCGGTCATCAAGTAACGGAATAACAGTTACTGGGATCCCAAGTTCGCGAGCGCGATCACAGACTGGAACTTCCGCATCGGTAATCAACCCGACCAATTCAACGTCAATTTGCTGTGCCTGATTTGCTAGTGCGGCAAAAAGGGTGCCCGTTCCAGAAGCCAATACGACGACGCGGAAATTCGGCACAGTTTGATTCTATTTTGTAATTACCTCTCGGTTTGCTCGGTAATGCATAAGTGACATAACCATCCGTGGCAAGACAAGAGTGAGTAGAGCCGAAATGCCGCAAATGAACAGAGCTGCAAAGGCAATCTGAGACGGTACCGGCCCAATGAACTTTAGATATCCGGTTCCAAGCGAGCCACTTGAGATGCTTGCAGCAATCCAAACAAAAAATGAAAGCAATCCGATAGAAACCAATAATGTAACTACTTCACGCCACCTCACAATAAAGGAAAGTGTCGTCGCAACTGAATCGCCTTGGGCTGACCATCTTTCCCGTGGCAGTAAGAAATAGATGATCACGCCAATAAGAATTGGAATCAGCACTAGGTATGTTGCTAAGGCTACTGATTCACTCGGCAGTATTGAGAGCAATGGGAATGCCGGTAAGGCACCTGGACTAGCGTTTTCTGGAGTCACGACCCCACCGCCCAATACGATGCCTGGGCCTAATAGATATGACATGGCCCAAACATTTACGGTTGGCAAATATCCAATTCCTAATAACGTCATGAAGAATCCATCAATAAACCCAGGTGCCATCAAGGTTGTGACTGCGCGTAATTGAGCCCAATTCAAAATTAAGGAAACTGAAGTCAATAACGATCCCGCCACAAACAAAAGGCCGAAGGCGATTAACGCAGGCCTGATCCCATCAACAAATATCTTTGGCAACCGATCCGTCAGAATAGTTCGCGATGGCGCGTAACTAATTATGCATACAGTTGTCACAGCAAAAGCAACAAGAAGACAATGCAACAGTGATGACGTTATTCCGGTTCGGAGATCACTAGTTGAAGAAATCACTCCAACAAGTACCGCGCAAACTGCGTAGACAATAGTTATAGAAATTGCGACTCGAAAAAACTGAATCGCAGTTTTTGGTCGAGAACTTTTCAGTGCCCACTGGGTTGCTTTCCACAAAATCAGAACTGGTAAAACAAGAAATCCCCAAGGAAGAACGCCAATGGTTGTGTTTGCAATAACTATGGGAACTAAATGTTGAACCTGCCAAGCAATGCCAGCAGCTCGAAGGACTTGCAATGTTGATTCACTGCCATGAGCTGCAAATAGCCAAGCCGCCATGATGAAACCCAAAGTGATAATGTAACCAATCACTACTGCAACACCCGCAGCAATTGCTCCCGAAATCAGTGGCGGGTAGTGATTTATATGATCTTCGGGTACCGGTCGACGCCACTGGCGTTGCGGTGCGCCAATCGGTCGCTTGCGAGGAAGATCATTAGTCACATTTAAAATCGTCCCATTTCAACTTAGGAAAAGCTGATTCGACACGAATTAGAGACTGGCTAGGACTTCCCGGACAAGTCTGGCTGCTTCACTTGGAGTTTTTCCAACGCGAACGCCAACTGCCTCAAGTGCATCCTTTTTCGCTGCCGCAGTTCCCGACGAACCAGACACAATTGCACCGGCGTGACCCATTGTTTTACCTTCTGGTGCGGTGAAACCTGCAACGTATCCAATCACTGGCTTAGTTACATTGTCTTTAATGAATGCAGCGGCCCGCTCTTCGGCATCTCCACCAATTTCACCAATCATCACAATCACTTCAGTTTCAGGATCAGCTTCGAATGCAGCAAGGCAGTCAATATGTGTGGTTCCAATAATTGGATCGCCACCGATACCTACGCAACTTGAAAAACCAAGATCTCTTAACTCAAACATCATTTGATAAGTCAAAGTTCCTGACTTGCTAACCAAACCGATGCGTCCCTTTTGGGTGATGTCACCTGGAATGATTCCAGCATTTGAAAGTCCTGGGCTGATCAAACCTGGACAGTTAGGTCCAACTAGACGAGTCTTTCCAGAGTTTTCGGCGTACTGGAAAAATGCTGCAGTGTCGTGAATTGGAATACCTTCAGTGATTACCACGCAAAGTGGAATTGCTGCATCGACGGCTTCAATTACTGCAGCCTTTGCGAACTTCGGTGGTACAAAAACCACGGACACGTTTGCGCCAGTTGCCGCCATGGCTTCTCCAACATTGTTGAATACTGGGATGCCATCAACTTCTTGACCGCCCTTGCCTGGAGTAACGCCAGCAACAACGTTGGTACCACTTGCCACCATACGACGGGTGTGCTTTGTTCCTTCCGAGCCAGTCATGCCCTGGACTAATACTTTGCTATCTGCATTCAGAAAAATTGCCATTAGAAGTCCTACTTACCTGCAGCTAGTTGAGCAACGCGTCGAGCTGCGTCATCCATAGTTTCGACACGTTCAATTAATGCAATTCCAGATTCATCAAGGATGCGACGACCTTCGACTGCATTGTTCCCATCAATGCGACAAACAATTGGTTTGGTAATTGGTTCGCCACGTTCAGCAAGCATTGCCACTGCCTGGACAATTCCATTGGCAACTGCATCGCAAGCTGTGATTCCACCAAAGACGTTAACAAAAACAGCCTTTACTTCTGGATCGCCCAATACGATGTCCAAACCGTTAGCCATAACTTGAGCGCTAGCGCCACCACCAATGTCCAAGAAGTTTGCTGGCTTAACCCCACCAAATTCTTCACCGGCGTATGCAACTACATCCAGAGTGGACATAACTAGTCCGGCACCATTGCCGATAATTCCAACTTCGCCTTGAAGTTTGACGTAGTTCAAATCGAATTCTTTTGCGCGCAATTCGATTGGATCGGTCTGTGCGTTATCAATCAGTGCAAGATGTGATTCGTGACGGTATTGCGCATTGTCGTCTAGCGATACTTTGCCATCTAATGCGAGTACTCGACCATCAGTAATTTTGGCAAGAGGGTTCACTTCAACAAGAGTTGCGTCTTCTTCGACTAGAACTTTCCAGAGACTCTGCAGCATTTCAATAACTTGATCACGAACTTCGGCTGGGAACTTTGCTGCATCTGCAATCTCAGTTGCTTTTTCTAGAGTGCAACCGACAAGTGCATCAACACGAATCATTGCTAATGCCTCAGGGTTGTTTACTGCGACCTCTTCGATCTCTACGCCACCCTCGACGCTGGCCATCGCAAGGAATGTGCGATTAGTTCTATCGAGCAAAAATGAAACGTAGTACTCAGATGCAATGTCTGCAGCTTCCGCTACTAAAACTTTATGGACAATGTGTCCCTTGATGTCGAGTCCGAGAATATCTTGAGCGCGGTCCCTAGCGTCACTTGCGTTATCAGCAAGTTTGACGCCGCCTGCTTTGCCGCGGCCACCGGTTTTTACCTGAGCCTTAACAACGACGGTTGTTCCAATGTCAGTTGCTACGGCTTGGGCTTCCTCAGGTGTGAAGCAAACTTTGCCGGGCACAACGGCTACGCCATGTTTGGCGAACAATTCTTTAGCTTGGTATTCGTAAAGATCCACGGTTTGCGGGTCACTCTCTCGCTAGCTTGTGACTCAACTCTATCGAACGCTAGTTACACCTACGTTGGCGCGAACCCATTCCACAACATTTCCTATTGGGGTACCCGGGGTAAACACATGCGCAACACCTGAATCTTGCAACTGTGTTACATCATCAGTTGGAATTACTCCGCCACCAAACACCACAATGTCCGAGGCACCCTTTGCAGCCAAAAGTTCGATAACAGCAGGGAACAAAGTTAAATGTGCGCCAGATAGAATTGACATTCCGATTGCATCGGCATCTTCTTGAATGGCTGTTTGGACGATTTGTTCGGGAGTTTGGTGCAAACCGGTGTAGATAACTTCAAACCCAGCATCGCGAAGGGCGCGCGCAATAACTTTTGCGCCGCGATCATGTCCATCAAGCCCAGGCTTGGCGATCACTATTCGGATTGGGTTCACACCTAATTAATACAGGCAAATTGAAGTTCCCCGCAATTTGCCTCTGATCAATACAGGCAAATTGAAGTTCCCCGCAATTTGCCTCGGTTCAATGCTGGCAAATTGAAGTTCCCCGCAATTTGCCTTAAATCGACTAAAACTAGGCCAAATTCTCCAAATCCTCGATTATCGCTTTGGAATGGGGGGTGGGTTATGTCACTTTGGTCACTGACACCACATTTTCATTTCCCAAAAGCCCCAAATTCGGGTAGAAAAGAGTTATAACTTAAGCATTTCTGCTTCCGATAGGGTCTTTAACTATGAGCACACAGCCACGCGGACGTCATCGCGCTGCTCGTCATGCTGCCCCTAAAAAGAAGGTTGCTTCAGGAAAACACCTCGGTGCGGTAGTTGGTTTTGCCAGCATAAGTTCAATTGTTGCCACTTCCGGATCAACCGTCGCCGGAGTTGTGCAATCCGGTGATACTTCCGTTCTTGAAATTCCCTCCGCTGCCTTAATCGCTGCCGGCTCGCAGGCTCCAGTAGCTTCAATCCAAGCCAGCACTTCGCGCGCCCAAGCTGCAAGCCGATCTGAAGATCGCCAAACTCTTGCCGAAGCTGAAGTTGTGGCCGCTGCTGCCACGGTTGATGATCCAACGAGCGATCCGGATGCAGTAATTGATACCACTCCTACCGTTTCTGGTCTCGAGCGAAAGTCGCTACAAGCACTAGCGGCTTCGACGGATCAATTGAGCACTTTAATTAACCAGGCGCAAGATCAAAAAAATCAGCAAGCCCAGATTTTACTTGCTGAGCAACAGTCCATAATTCTTGAAAAGGAAGAGGCTGAAGCCGCGTTAGTCGCTGCAGAAAAGAAGTCCGAAGAACTAGCAAGACAAGAACAGGCCAGGAAACAAGCGGTTGCCAGTAAAAAAGAGTTAGCTAGGCAGTTAGGCGTAATAACTGAGCCAATTGAAACTAACTATGATTTAAGCGCACGGTACGGCCAGCGTGGCTGGATTTGGTCTGGCGGCTGGCACACTGGTTTGGACTTCAGAGTAAAAACCGGGACTCCAGTCGTAGC
>CANKTT010000038.1 GCA_947486505.1 Actinomycetota bacterium
AAACTTAAAGAAGCCTGCGAATTGGTGGTAATCGACTTTCCAAAAGCCAGTGACAAGGATTTTCCACTTGATGTTATCTCGGAGTGTGATCTGGTTTTAGTAGTCACGACTGCGACAGTTAGAGGTTGTGCCACCACTAAACGCAGTATCGCTGGTTTAGCGGGTTATGCAAAAAACATAGAACTTGTAGTGAGAACCGTTCCGGGTTCAAATCTTGAGCCGATTCAGATTGCAGAATTATTGAACACACCCCTTGCATCAGTGATCACCACAGACGCGCGAATTGTTGAGCAAATTGAGCAAGGATTCGGAGTATCCGGAATAAACCTAGGAGGATTCACCAGGAATCTAAACTCGCTTGCCCAACGAATTTCATTCTTACAAGAACTCAAATCAGTTGCTTAACATCCTGGATCAAGTTCAAGCGGCTTGCCTAGAGGCAAAGGTGGAACCAACTGCCGATTCGGTTTCAAAGATTGTCCGCACTCTTTATCCAGCAACATCACAATCCGAACTGGTTGAGTTAGTCGACACAGTCCTATCATCAATTTTTGGGCTTGGGCCGCTAGAAGAATTACTACTTTTGCCAAATCTCACCGATATTTTGGTTAATCGATTTGATGATGTGTGGATAGATAGAGGTAATGGGCTAGAAAAAACTATGGTCAAGTTCAATTCAGAATTAGCAGCACAAGAGTTTGCTAAACGAATCGCAATGCGAGGGCACCGCAGACTCGATGATGCTCAACCATTCGTAGATGTTCAAACTGAAGGTGGATTGCGATTTCATGCAATCCTTTCGCCAATAGCTTCAGATGGTGTTGCGATATCGATTCGTACTCCGTCGCGGAAATTTTTGACACTTGAAGAAATGCTCGCTGCTGGAAACTTAACGGACGATACTTATCAGGCATTAAATTACATCGTTGATTCGCAGAAAAGTTTTGTAGTCAGTGGCGGCACTGGTAGCGGCAAAACTACATTGCTAGCTGCAATGCTGGCCAGAGTCCAGGCAAATCAACGAATCGTATTGATTGAAGATTCTGCTGAACTATCAATTCCTCATCCACATGTTTTGAGTGTTCAGGCCCGTCTCGCAAATAGCGAGGGAGCCGGTGGTGTAACAATGACAGATTTAGTTAGACAAGCACTGCGAATGCGTCCAGATCGGATTGTGGTTGGGGAAGTGCGAGGCGCAGAGGTAAGTGATCTTCTGCTTGCACTAAACACTGGGCACAAAGGAAGCGCCACCACCATTCATGCGGACCATGCGGCGAGTGTGCCAACTCGGATCGAAGCCCTGGGTTTGCTTGCAGGTTTACCACGCGAGGCAATTCACGCCCAAATGTGTTCAGCTTTTGACATGGTGATTCAAATGAAGACTGCGCGAGATGGAATGCGCGGTGTCGCCGAGTTCGCGAAATTTGCCCGGATGTCAGATGGAACCGTAGTTACTCAGCCACTCGATGGTTTGAAAACATTTAATTTGGCTGCATGAAGCTCATCATCGCAATCACACTGTTTTCACTAGCTGCTGCACTATCTATAAAGCCCTTACCGAGAATTGTGTTCACTCCACGCTTGGTATTTCCGAAACCCTCGATTAGGCAAAAAAAGAATAGCAAGATGTCATTTGAAGAAGAACTTCAATTCGTATTCAATTTAAAGAGTCAACTTCATGGTGGCGTAAACCAGATTGATGCACTCAGATTTGCAATCAGTCGGGCACCGGAAAATTTCCTTGTAAATGCAAGACTAGCGCTTTCATCACACGGCAATGTCTTGCGAGCGCTATACAAAGATTCTGCTGATAACCATTTTCCTGCACTAGCTAATTGCGCCAACTTATTGGACCTAAGTTCTAATTCCGGAAGCAGCATTAATGAGGGATTGAACCAGATTTCTGCGTCTCTGATTGATCGAAGAAAGCAAGAACAATTAATTGCAACTGAGTTAGCAAGTACGAAGGCAACAGTATTTGTTCTGGCTGGGCTACCAATAATGGGTGCTGCAATGGGATTGATTCTTGGTACAGATTCAATTTCCTGGCTATTTGGTACAGGGACAGGAAGGTTTTGTTTAGTTCTAGGAGCAGCACTTGAACTTGTTGGCTGGCTTTGGATAAAGCGATTGCTCGATCGCGCATTGGCAGATGTCACATGAGGGTTTTGGCAGTTATATGTATGTGCATTTCCACTTATCTATGGTTTCCTTTGCCACGACGAAAGTCATCAGAACCTCACGATGGGGCCGAAGCAGCAAATCCAAAAGTTGACGCCGTTCAGCTCAACTTAAAGCCAGCTTCTAGTTCTGAGATACTTCGCGCTTTAGAGATCATTCAGTTAGGTTTCGGTTCGGGCATGACCATGAGCGATGCTCTTGCGTACGCTCAGAAGCACTCACCGCGGGCAGCAGCACGAGAGCTTGATCAAGCATTGAATCAGTTTCGAATTGGCTACCCACTTGCGCGTGGGCTTGAAGACATAGCAATAGTGAATCCACGTTGGCAATCAATATCAGACACTTTGATTACCTCGTTGAACACTGGTAATTCGATAGCCGATCAATTAAATGATGTTGCATTCATTCTTCAAAGTTCCATTGATACTGAAAAGTTAAAGCGGATCAAGTCGGTAGCGGTCAAGAGCGTATTACCCTTAGGCATTTGTTTCTTGCCAGCGTTTATTCTGCTTGCCGTGATACCGATAGTTGCTGGACTAATTGGGGGATTCATTTAGTAATCCACATCCCAATGAATTAAACAATTCGATCGCGTGCCTTTCAAAATGAAACTTTCCTCAACAAACTTCAATAGCGCACTTGCGCATCACCAGAAATGAGGAACATGTGAAGTCAAGATTTATTGAGTGGCAAGTAAATGATGAAGGAATGACAACAGCGGAGTATGCAGTTGGAACGGTAGCTGCTGCCGGTCTTGGTGGACTTCTGATAAAGCTATTGACAAGTTCAGAAGTGCAAGATCTGATTTGGAAGATCGTTCAGCAGGCATTTAGCTTTCTTTTCTTCAGTTAACTATGAGTTGTGAACAAGGCGTTGGACTAGATGAGGGCAAACACCTAGTCCAACGCACTCACGGATTTGCAATAGCTGAGTTTGCGATGGCGATCCCAGCACTTTTGATTATTGTTGCGCTATCAATTTCGCTAATTGGCTTAAGTGCCACACAAATTCAATTGGAAAGTGCCGCCGCCCTCGGCGCTCGAATCATTGGGCGTGGCGACCCGATTCCTGATTCATTTCGCAACTCACTTCCCAAAGGTACCGAAATCACTGTCAAGCCTGAGAGCGAAGTTGTCGAAGTCACACTAGAAACAACCAGGAACATTGGCGGCATACTGATTCCGTATCGCATCGAACTAACAGCAAGCGCACGCGCTCGACTTGAGCCGGCACTTGAAGAATTCGTCGAGCCATGATTCGTCGAGCAATATTTCGGCTTGAAAGAAGCGAATCAGGGCAGATTACAATTTTGGTCTTGGCAATCTCACTAGCTTTGCTAGCCGGGACATGTTCATTAGGCGCTCTCTCGCAGGTAATGGTTGCGCAACAGCGACTTAATGCAAAAGCAGAGTCGACTGCATTGGCAGGTGCGCAAGAACTTGAATTCAATCAAACGCAGGCTTGCGACGTCGCAAAAGAATTCAGCGCTAAGAATTTCGGATTGAATGCGGAATGCATTTTGCTAACCGGCAGCATCAACATTCGGCTTCTGGAGTCAAATCCAAATCGATTTTTAAGCAAACTCCTACCCAATATTCATGCAACTTCGAGAGCAGGGATTGCCACACAAGGTTTACTCGATAGCGTAGATTAGAGGTAGTTTGTGAAAGGATTGATCATGCAAATCGCAGCGACCCCAGGCTCTGACCGTTACATAGTTGCGGTTTCTGGCGAAGTAGATTTAGCAACTTCACCTGAGCTTGATATTGCAATCATTTCAGCTCTCGAGTCTGGAACTGAATCCGTTGTTGTTGATTTATCTGATGTCTCATTTATGGACTCCTCAGGATTAGGTGTAATTGTTCGAGGACTTAAGCGCTGCAGGGAAGCAGATAAAGAGTTAGACCTCGTTATTACAAATGAGCGGGTACTTAAGGTCTTTGGCATTACTGGCCTTGATCAGGTAATACCAATACACGCTTCGATTGAAGACATCTAGGTTCCCAATAATCTGCGATTTTTGCGCACCCTGCAATTGGGCTAGACTGGCGGAGCGCATTTAGGTGCGCACGCGCTCGTAGCTCAACGGATAGAGCATTTGACTACGGATCAAAAGGTTAGGGGTTCGAATCCCTTCGAGCGCGCCAGGCAAATCAAAAGGACAGACACACGCTTACCAACTTCTGCCACCTCCACCTCCACCTCCACTACTAGAACTTCCTCCATCTGATCCGCTGCCGGAAGAAGTCGGAGATGTCATTGCAGAAGAGAGGGCTTCGTGGCTTTGTTGAATTGAACTTTGCAAACTAGCAATCGAACTAACGTATATTCCTGATGCGGCTATGTCGTCCAAGGTAAGGTCAACAAAATTTGCTAACCAGGAATCTTCCAACTCAAAAATGATTGCTAATGGCAGTAGCGTGGCAAAAATATTTCCAGGAGTTAATCCAGATTCTTGCGCGAATTTCCTGCGAAGTGCGCCGGAATCAGTATCCATAGCTTTTCTAAATCCAAGTACGTGAGATAGAAACTCCGCAGATTTTGGTGTTTCAATCCGTGGAATCTTAATCAATGCAATAACGAACCCGATAAATACTGCTAGTGAAATTGGAAATGCTAAACCGAAAATCTCTGGGATTCCCAGTGTGCTAGTGCTAATCAGAATAAGAATTATGCTGAGTACCAATCCAATAATGGAGGAGAGGCGGGAGCGAGAGCCAGTTTGATTTCGAATCCCAGACTCTTCTGCAAGGTTCACTAAATTCTCCGAAATGGATTGAGTTACCCCAGCAATATCTGCATCGTAACCTTCGATCGTGGTCTCAGTAGTAGCTTTAAACAACGTGTTTAGCAAGTCTTTTTCGAAGCTTTTTACGTTGGAGATATTGTCCTTTTTTCGAACAACTAGGTTTTTATCATCATTTATTTGAATGTCAATAACCCCTCGGGCAGCCAGATCAACCAAAGTAGCGGTCACAGCCCGAGAGTCCACTTGGCCTTTCCAAGCTGCAGATATTTCAGCCACATGACCAGCAGGTGGATCGAATTGCAGAACTTCGTAGACTTTGCTGGTCTTAATTCGACTTAGGCGTCTGCGCAAATAGAACATAATTCCAACAAGGATTGCTACTCCGAGGATGCTGCCGAGAAGCAGATACGGCTTTACCGCTGCAACCCACTTGCTTGAGAATGCTTCGATCGGCCCTTCATCAATTGTTTGAGATATTTCTACATCAAACATGGACGCACTCACCTGCATTGAGATCGTCATCGCCTCACCTGGTTGCAGCGCTCGATTTGATGCCCAGGCTCGTCGCGAGCTGAGTGACAAGCATTGCGAGTTACTGCCTGGAGTTCCGAGGGTGCAGTTCTCAGCTAAAACTAATGAGCCACCTGTTGAAGGTAAATTCAAGTTGACAATCACTTGCTCGATTGGAATTTGCCACTGATCGCCAATAACATCCCAGTAGAAACTTATGTCTCCTGCTTTTAGCATTGGGTTGTTTGTGATGTCTTTTTCGCTGAGTGGAAAGAGCGCACCAGTTACGATGTAATGAATTTTGTAGGTGTGAACTCCAGTGACAAATACATTTGGGTCACCAATGATTAATGACTTCCAATATCCATCCTGATTTTCCGAATACATTTCGGGTGTGCCGTCCCGGGTCACCGAGTTAACTTCAACTGGATGCACCCAGTAATCACCCGAATCAAGTTTGTCTCTGACCGGTATTTCACGGAAGATTCCGTGTTTCTCAAAGTTGCCAAAGTCGTATGTGATCGTTTCAACAAATTGCACATCACCGTCTGCACTTATATCCACATCTATTGTGAACTCGTCAATCCGCTCAATGTCTTGCGCGTGCGAAACCGAACTTTGACCAGCAAGAACTATAAGTGTTGTCAGTGTTGAAACAAGAATGCGACTAATAAACCTCATGTGTTCAAGTTATTCCTATAATCGAACAGGAACAACGCAATGAGATCTATTCTTTGATTTGGGATTCTGAATCCACCATCGCGGTTTGAATCTCGCTTCCTAAAAATAATGGCGGATCAAAGGTAACGGGTAGTCAGGTCTTCGCTGGCGGAAAATCGGTTTTCCATAGATAAGATCTTCGTTTAAATCGCACACGCCTGCTGCCCGCTTCCCATGGTAGCGTTCAGGACATGAAGTACTTGGCATGAAAATCGATAATGCACTGACTCGAATTGTTACTGTGGGAATGATTACAGCACTAGTAACTAACTCGCTGCTTGCTGTAGCTCATGCGACCACCCCACTATCTGGAGAGTACGACTGCCAAACTGGTCTTCTATCGAGTGATGACCGGAGTACCTACACAGTTACCAATGGTGATGTTTCTTTCGGTAATGATTGCGCGGGCATCTTGGTAATCCCAGCCGGTGTCACAAGCATCGGGGACTCTGCGTTCAATAGCGCTTCTGGGCTAACTTCCATCACCATCCCGACAAGCGTCACAAGCATTGGGAACTACGCATTCTTTGGCACAACTGGGCTAACTTCCATCACCATCCCAGCCGACGTCACAAGTATCGGGAACGGCACATTTGAAGGCGCAACTGGTCTAACTTCCATCACGATCCCAGCCGGCGTCACAAGTATCGGGAATAGCGCGTTCGCAGGCGCAACTGGGCTAACTTCCATCACCATCCCAGCCGGCGTCACAAGTATCGGGAGCGGCGCATTCTTTGGTGCAACTGGGCTAGCCAGCATCTACTTTCGAGGAAAGGCACCAGCTTCTGTTGGCGGCGGCGCCTTTTACGGAGTCGCCAATGGAGCCAAGGCTCATATCAGTGCCATTGCATCGGGATTTGGAACCGATACAAGCTGGAATGGCTTAGTTGTTGAACGAGTTGTTTTGAAGATTAGAGCTGCTGCAAAAGTCAAACCAAATATAATTTGAACCGCGAAGGTTTCAAGAAAACTCAATGCCAAGAAAGGGGAATGGATCGGAAATCCAACGCCAGTAATTAGTTATCAGTGGTATGCCTGCACCGCGCGAGTTAAGGCAGTCACCGCAACAATTCCAAGAACTTGCAAAACGATTTCTAGAGCCACGAAGCCAACATTGACTGTAATCAAGTCGCATAGAGGAAAGTACCTTGCAGTGAGAGTTGTTGGAAAAGGAACAGGAACCTTAGCAACCAAGTGGCTTTCAAAGAGCACAACTAAAGTCAGTTAACTAGATTTTCGCCAAGCTGAAAAACTTTTGACTGAGCCCGAATGTGGTTTTTGTAACCATGGGTAAGGGTGAATTTCGGCAAGACTACTGAATTTCTTAAATGACGGAACTGGTGCAAAAGTGACTGCAATCGGATTGTCGCGTGCGAATTGGTATGGGTCGCCAAGGTTAACTTGCAGCTGTCTGCGTTGTGACAGATCCTGCAAGGTTTCTAAGTAAAACCCGATTCGACGTGAACTCAGTTGAAGTTTTCTCAGTGCCTCCTCGTTAAACACGAAGACAACTGGCAGGTCAGGATTGGCTACCAGCGCTGGATCGCTGTCACCGAGTGAATCAATTGTTAGTAATACGTACTTCGGAAAATCCACCGTCATCACAGCTGTTGGTCCAGAAGTTTTCTCTGGATCCAGATCTCGCTCCAAAAGCGAGTCCACATCAAGTCGGTTTAACGAAACTTCTTCTGGAAATTCTTGGATCGGACAAGAGTTAGACAACTGGCACTGATTACATAAACCAGGAGCTCGTTTTTCAACTTGCCAGCGCGCGAAACCATATGGTTTACCTGTTCCCGCTCCAACAGTCCACTGCCAACCTAGAAGGTTTGCGGCGCGTGATCCGTCAATCAATTCCCGGTACATACGTTCTTGGCCCAGCTGCCAACTGAAATCGTTGCGCACTGTCCAATGCGAAGCCAGCCACATTCGAGTTTGATTAACTAACCAACCATCATTTTCAAGTTCAGAAACAACTTCGTCGACACATTTCATGTCACGATTCCAGCCATCACCTTGACTTGTTGCATTTGCTTCGAATCGCAAGTTTTCGAATAACCGAGTGCCGATACGCGCATAAAGGTGGCGCGCGTATTCCTGCCAATAAAGCTCATCCTGAAACTTTTCACGATCTTTGTATGGCGCAGTTTTAACTGCGCGATGAACTTGTGGCAATGTCAATAGATTGTGACGGATGTAAGGTGATAAAACGCTTGCACCTCGGCGTGATCGTGGAAGCACTTCAGAACGCTTATTTGCATATCCAGTTATGTCCAGTTCCTCTAGCGCCACATCGGCTGCAGTTTGGCCACCCTTAATAGAGCTAAGACCTAGCTCACCGGAATAAAGTCCTTGAAATTCCTTCTCAATGATTTCGAGTACTGGTGCATCGAGGGAAAGTGTTTGACTCATAAGAATTTAAGGCTACTCGGGCATTTACATATTCGCGCGCTCGAAAACTGCTAGATAACTAACCAATTAACCCGGCGGCGCTTGCGCGGTGAACCAATTCTGCTCGCCGGTGGCTTCTCGCTTGAAACACCGGAAGGTTTACGCTTCATAATCCGTTCCCGAATCTTTACCGATGAAGAATGGCTAATTCTTAAAGATGAAAAAGTCCATCTCGGTAATGGTGAACTTTTCTTGGTAGCATAGTTTCCATGAGTGGTAGTGCTAACGGCAGATTTTGGACTGCAAAAACCGGATTGCTAACAATGCTGTTAGCACCGTTGTTAGCAGTTTCCCCATTTTTGGCCGGCGCCCTTCTCTCCTTAGCTTTTTGTGGACCAGATGCAAATGAAGGAAACTGTGGTTGGGCAGCACTTCCTTGGTTTATGTTTCTCACGATCCCGCTAGGTGCACTTATGTTTATTGCAGGCGTAGTAATTGTGATTGTTTCATTGGTGAAAAAAGTTAGGTGAATGGAAAGTTAACTTAAGGTTAAGTGTTTTCCACAAGGCTGATTACCAACGCTGATTACCAACGCTGATTAAGTAGCCAGGTTCTAAGTCTGAGCCAATACGCGAGGGTTTAGGTTCCGTGATTTGGGTACTATAAAATATGGGCTTGGGGGGAAGTCAATTGGAGATAGCAAAATGATTATCGAAGTGGGTGCCCCACTTCGAAAACTTGTCGTTTTTGTACTCGCTACATCGCTTTTTTTTGCAGGTAACCAGGCAGCATCTTGGGCAGATGAACCAGATCTGGAGTACGTGGATTGTTCTGCCGGAGGATTTATTACAATCCAAGATTCAGTAGTTGTTTCTAACGACTTGTGCGCGGGAAGCGTTGAAATTCCGCTCTACGTATCTGAAGTCGGCAACTTGGCTTTTTTTAGTGCGTTAGGCCTAGATTCAGTAACTTTTGAATCAGATTCAGCCCTTGAAACAATCGGTGCTGGGGCATTTCAATCTTCAGGACTAAAAGAAATTTCAATCCCAGCGAGTGTGACTTTAATCGGTGAAGAAGCGTTTGCTGAAACGTCAACTCTGGTTAGCGTTTCATTTGCATACAATTCAACTTTGCAAACAATTGGAAACGGCGCGTTTCGAGCTTCTGGATTGAGAGAGGTCGCAGTTCCTTCAAGTGTCAATTTGATCGACAGTAAAGCCTTTGCTGAAACTGCAGATTTAGGTTTCGTGTCTTTTTTGTCCGACTCTGCACTTGAAACAATTGGCGAAGAGGCTTTTCAACTTTCAGGCCTGACTGACATCACCATTCCATCTAGTGTTATGACAATCGGTAGTAGAGCATTTGCGGACACATCAAATCTTGTTTCTATTGCCTTCCTTGGTAATGCGCCAGCGGTGGGTGACGACGTGTTTAACGGTGTTAGCGCCACCTCCGCATCGATATTGCCCCAAGCAACTGGGTTTGGTCCTGCTGAATGGAGCGCTATTCCAGTCTTTTTTGCAGGAACCATTAACTGTTCAACATCTGGATATGTAGTAGTTGTTGATAATGTAATTATCAACAACGTTGAATGTGCCGGCGATTTAGAGATTCCTAGTTACGTAGTAGGGATAGCAGAACGAGCCTTTGATCAAAGCACGTTACTCCAATCAATCTTTTTCTCAGTGCAATCCAATTTCTCTGTTATAGAACCATATGCGTTCGCGAATTCAAGTTTAGTTGCTATCACAATTCCTAGTAGTACCTCTTTAATTATGGAATACGCATTTGAGAACACACCAAATCTATCTAGCGTTTCATTTGATCCAGACTCCAGACTCGAATCAATTGGCACCGGCGTTTTTAGTGGCTCCAAGCTCGCTCAATTCAGCGCCCCCTCGAGCATCACTTCAATTGGTGAAAAGGCATTTTATGAAGCATCGGCATTGACTATCGTCGCATTTGATCCAGACTCAAAACTTGAATCAATTGGAGATAGTGCCTTTAAAAGTTCAGGTCTGATGGAAATCACAATCCCGAGAAGTGTTACTTCCATTGGTGAACAAGCATTTGCAGATACCGTTGATCTGCTTGCAGTTGTATTTCAAGAAGGAAGCCAAGTTGCCACGATTGGTAACGGCGCTTTCCAAGATGCATTCATGCTGATGTCTGTAACAATTCCACCAAGCGTAGTTTCCATTGGAGATCAGGCATTTGCGAATACAGTTGATCTAACTGAATTGCTGTTCGACCTAGCCGATAGCAAATTGACCTCAATCGGTAACGGATCGTTCCAGGACGCATCCGCGCTAACTTCGGTAATTTTCCCTGCGAGTGTCACTTCAATTGGAGATCAGGCATTTGCGAATACAAGTAACTTGGTTGACGTCACTTTTGACGCAGGACTTGGTGAAACGGGATCAGCCCTGCAGTCAATTGGTGTTGGCGCATTTAGTGACTCTGGTATCACTCAAATCGATATCCCGACAAGCGTTACCTCAATTGGAGATCAGGCCTTTGCTGACACATCAGACCTAATCTTGGTTTCAATTGGCGCTGAATCGAAGCTAGAGGTGATTGGCGTTGGAGCGTTCAATGCTTCCGGCCTAGAAGAATTCACGATCCCGGCAAGCGTTACTTCAATCGGAGATAATGCATTTTCGAACCTGCCATTCTTGAGACAGTTCATAGTCGATCCAGGGAACACCGAGTTTGAGAGTGACTCCGGTGTGCTTTTCACCGCTGGACAATCGAGATTGATTCAATACCCATTAGGTTACGAGTCTGATCCAGAGTTAACTGAATTTCTGTACACGGTACCTGAATCAGTTGTCGAGATTGGTAGTTATGCATTTAGCGGCGGATTCAACGTAATAGAGATTGAGTTCTCGGATGATTCTGCTCTAGAAACGATTGGGTTTAGTGCTTTTAACCGCTCGCAGATTTCACAAATCACCATCCCAGCAAGTGTTACCACTATCGGGGAACAAGCGTTTGCGAACACTTTAAGTCTAGAAACGATAACGTTTTCCCCAGATTCAGCCTTAGAAAAAATTGAAAATTCAGTTTTTGAAAATTCTTCGATATCTGAGGTCAGCATCCCTGAGTCTGTCACTGAGATTGGGGCTAGTTCGTTTAACTCCTCCAGTCTTACCGAAATAACTATTCCAGCAAGTATTGCCGCAATCGGCGAACAGGCGTTTGCAAACACTACGAACCTAGAATCGATAACTTTTGCATCAGATATCGTGATGGAAAAAATAGAAAATGGGACTTTTCTGAGATCCGCTATTACTTCGATCGTTATCCCTGACGGAGTGATGTCTATTGGGTCGGGCGCTTTCAGTGATACCAGCGAGTTAACTGAAGTAACAATTCCTAGCAGTGTTGAGACTATTGGAAGCGATGCATTTTCGTTGACACCGTCTTTGCAACGGCTCTACTTCTTGGGTGATGCACCTACACTCGAATCAGACTTTGACGATTCATCTACAGCTGTGGCTTATAAAAGGCCAACGGCTGAGGGTTTTGATGCCGAACCAACCTGGGGAGGGTTATCCGTAA